>NZ_JBISDI010000008.1:0-125619 GCF_051162045.1 Anaerozeibacter quisquiliarum | reverse complement strand
GCTTTTAACTGGCCTGCACGAAACGGGGCCAAGAACCGGCGCGATAACAAAGAAACAGCCCGAAACCTCAATGATTTCGGGCTTTCCTGTGGTACACCATCAGGGACTCGAACCCTGGACACCCTGATTAAGAGTCAGGTGCTCTACCAACTGAGCTAATGGTGCGTATTTCGGGCGATAATCGCCTTGCAACAGTAGATATTATATGGGTTCAGAAACTGGATGTCAATAGAAATATCAAACTTTACGTTCGGGCGGATTCGACATTCGATCCGGCATCGGATTCGGCGAGCGAGGCCAGCATCAGCGTCACGGCCAGCAGGTCGGCCGCGCCGCCGGGGCTTAGGTTGCGGGCGGTGAAGTCTCGGTCGAGCGCGGTCAGGAAAGCCGCGTCGGGGTAGGGGTTGAGTGCGAGCGCTCGGCGGAGCTCGGTTTGCAGGCGCGCGTGCGCCTCGATGCCCGCGCGCGCGATGAGCACCGTGTCCTCGGCGTGCGCGATCAGGTGGATCAGCGCGATTGTGGCCGCGTCGTTCAGGCTTCGCCCGGCCGCGCGAGCCGCGCTGAACGCCGGAAGGCCGAAACTTCGCACGCTGGGGAAGCCGTCGGCCACCTCGCCCCGTACGCCGCGCAGCCCGTGCAGCGCGTACAGCTTCTCACCCGCGGTCGAGGCGGTCTCGGGCGCAATGCGCGTAAGCGTCCGCTCAACCGACGGGCGCGCCATCTCGCCGCACAGCGCACACAGCGCCTCGGGTGTCGGATCGAGGCCGGCGGCCCCGATCCGCCCGAACGCCGCGCACAGGATGCCCAGCGAATAGATCGCGCCCTTGTGGGTGTTGACGCCGCCGGTCGCCTGAAGCATCGCCTCCTCGGCGCGCAGCCCCGGCTCAACCAGCCGATCGAGCAGCGCGTCGGGGGGCGCGCAGGCCTCGCCAACGGACGCCCAACCCTTCAGCGAGCAGTCGCGGAAGTAGGGCGTGAGCGCGGCGGCGCTTTGCATGAAGGTGAAGATGTTCATGTCGCGATGCGTACCGCTGTTCAGCCGATCCACCAGGCCGGGCTTGGGCGCGGCGCACACCTCGAGCAGCAGCGCCCGGGTGGCCAGCTCGGCCGCGCGGTCGGCGGTGCGGCGCGCGAAGTGCGCGTGCAGAATCTTGCGCGTGCGCGCCACAACCGCCTCCAGCCCGTGCGCGCGGGAACGCGCGCAGGCGTGAGCCGGCTCGCCGCACAACAGGCAACGGCGCTCGGGGCTGCCCACCGCGGCGCGCGAGACCTTGTCGCCGCTTGTATCCACCACGTCGATGTCGAACAGCCGCCCCAGCTCGTCGGCTTCCTCGATGCGCAGCGAACAACGCTTGAGCGCGAGCGCGTCGCCCGGCACGACCAACAGCGCCTCGTATCCGGTGACGGCGCGGCATTCCTCGACGCGCAGCGGCACGCACCGTGCCGCAATCAGCCGCAACCCCTCGTCAAAGGCGCGCTCAATCAGCGCGCCGGTCTTGACCGGGCCCGCGATGTTGAGCGTAAAGGAGACCAGCGGATGGCCGTATTGGGCGAGCAGCGCCCGCTGGCGCGCCTCGCGCGCCTCGCGCGCATCGAGTAGTTGCCCAAGGGTCGCCGCCATTTCTCCGTCCATTCCCGCGCCTCCCCGTAGAATAAACCCTTTTGCGTACAGCCCAAAGCCATGGGCAGGAACCCGGTTGGAAGCGGGCTCCGGCCTGCCCTTGTCCGCATCGTAGCGCAAACCGGGCGGCCTGTCAAGGGCCGCTCGCGGCGCTTCTCGCGGATATGTCGAAGAACATGTAATACCAGCCGGAACCGTCAGCGCATCCATCAGGCGGCGCCTCTCCCCTGCCGCACCATGCGTCACCGAACCTCCGGAACCCTTAGCGCCTCTACGCCTGTGCTGCCGCTCTGTTCGTCGGCCGTAGCATTGGCGCAACCCGTCACGTCCGCGCTGCCGCCATACGCACCTTAAGGGGAAGCGCCGCCGCTGATTATGAGGGTGGTGCTTCCTGTTCCATTCCCCTCAATCAATTGGGCGACAGTCCGACGACGCGCCGCGGGCGGTAATTCTCGCGCTTGTACCTATCGGTCGGCACAATCGAGGCGCACAGCGTATTGTGCATGTCGGAGGCGTCGCCGCCGCCCTGCTCCAGGATCATCATGCGGGTGCGCGCGGCGTCGGTGTAGTATAGGAAGAACACCACGTGTCGATTGTAACGCACCAGGATGTCGCAGGGACGCAGCCGGTCGTAACCCGACAAAGTCCGGTACAGTGGGCTGTCGTAAAGGCGGCTCGTGCGGATCCAGGCGTTGCGGTGCGAGCCGCCCCATATGCTCATGCCCACGAACGAGGAGCAGTCGTTGCCCACGTACATGCCGTCGCGGCGCTTGGTCGGGCTGAGCAGATAATACCCCTTGCCGCTGTCGATGTAAAACCCCTGCGCCACCGACTTGACGTGATCGTACGTGCGGTTGATGGAATTTCTGCCCAGGCCGTGCTGAATGTAGGGCAGCCCGTAGTAGACCACGCCGGGCATGAAATCCTTCTGTGTGCCGTAGGCGCGCGTCCAGTAGCGCTGAGTCTTTTGGGTCATCCAGGGAAAGCGGTACATGGCGAACGCGCGGGCGACGATCTGGGCGCGCAGGTCGGCATCGTTTTGCGTGATGTGGCCCGAACGCATCAGCCGGTTGACTTGGCCGAGCGCGCTGCGATATACCGCGTCGATCTTTTGGATATTTTCTTCGATCGCGCCGGGCGCGGTGTTGCGCGCCGGGACAGTTCGCGCCATCTGCTCGTCGGGCACGGTGGGCAGTTCGACGCTCACGCGCAGCGTACGCACCGTGTAGACGCTCGGTCGGCCCTTGGCGCGCGCGCGTATCTTCACCGTACCCGGCGCGAGTGCCACGACGTGCCCGCGCTCGTCCACGGTGGCGAGTTTTTGATCGCTCGAATTCCACACGACGTCGGCGGACGCGCTCACCGGCAGCGGATGGGCAGTCAGGTCCAGGGTTTGGCCTACCAGCAGTCGGTCGTCTTCGGGCAGCAGGATGAGTTTTCGCGGCGGCGCGGCCTGCGCGGCGGTTGAGAGCGCGCACAGCGCGAGCAGCAGGGCGAGCGTCTTCCAGAAGCGCTTCATCGGCAGTCCCCTTTTTCTTTTCTTGAGATGTGGCTACAAACAAGCATAGCAGTTTCTCGCCGTCAAAACCGTTTCCCGCATGAACGGTGGTGTTTTTGGTTGCAGACGGCAAACAAAACAGTGGCATCACAACCGCCGCCTATGGTAAAATCAGGGGGGAGATGATTGGATATGCGCATCGCGGTTTGCGACGACGATATAGAGGAACTGGACAAGCTCTCGAAGTTGTTGAGCGGCTATCGGGAGAAAACAAAGGCCGGCTTCTCTTTCAAAACCTATTCGGATGGCGTCGCGCTGCTGGAGGATGTGCGCAAGGGCAGCTTTGATTTTCTGATCCTGGATGTGCTGATGCCGCTGGTAAACGGGGTGCAGGCGGCGCATGAAATCAGGGCGTTTGACGAGCAGATAAAGATCGCGTTTTTGACCTCGTCGCGGGAATTCGCCGTGGAGAGCTATTCGGTGGAGGCGTTCGCCTACCTTTTGAAGCCCGCCACCGCGGAGAATCTCTATCCCATTTTGGACAAGCTGTTTCGCGCCGCGCAAAAGCCGGAAGAGGGTCTGTCCATCAGGTTTCAAAACGGCGTCGCCAACATTCCGTTTTCCAGGATCGCCTATGTGGAGGTCATGAACAGAACGCTGAACTTCCATTTGACGGACGGCGGCGTAAAGAAGCTGATCGCGCCCCTTTCGGATTATGAAGGAGCGCTCCTGTCAAAGCCGGCATTCATCCGGGTACATCGGGCGTTTATCGTGAACCTTTGGCAGATTGGGGAACTGCGCCCGTCGAACATCCTGACCTACGCGGGCAGCGTCGTTCCGGTTTCGCGACGGCTTTACGCACAAGTGCGCAAGGCCTATATGGATCAATTGTTTTTGGAAAAAGGGGTGAGGTAATGGAGGTCGCCTTGGGCTCGGTCAACTACGCGCTCGTACTGCTGTACGGCGCCTTGCTCGCGGTCGGCTTTGCGGGAGGCTGCGCCTCAAAGACCGAGCGCCGTACAGTGGCGGCGTTGAGCGTTGCGATTCTCTCGGTTCAAATGCTGTGCTACGCGCTTTGGGGCCTTGCGGCGACCAAGAGGCTCTATCCTTTGATCGCCCATCTGCCGCTTTTTCTCGGCTTGGTGTTCGCGCTCAAAAGGCCGTGGGGCGTGGCGCTCGTAAGCGTCTTGACGGCGTATTTTTGCTGCCAGCTGCCGCGATGGTTCGGCACGCTCGCCCTCTACCTGTTTGGCGCGAAACTCGCGTACCAACTGGGCTATACGCTGTCTATCGTCCCCCTGTTCGTCCTTCTGCGTCGTTACTTTGCGGCGGCGGCGTACAGGGCCATGACCTACTCAAGGCGATCCCTGCTGCTGTTCGGCGGCTTGCCCCTGTTCTACTATCTGTTTGATTATTCAACCACCGTATACACAGACGCCCTATATGACGGCATCCACATGGTCAGCGAGTTTTTGCCCGCCGCCATGGCCTTGTTCTTTGTGGCCTTTATCTCCGCCTACCATGACGAGGCGCACAATCGCGGCCAGTTGGAACTCGACAACGCCATACTCGTCGCCCAGTCGCAGCGCGCCCAGAACGAGATATGCGCCTTGCAGCAGGTGCAACGGCAGACGGCGGTCTACCGTCACGATATGCGCCATCACCTGGCCCTCTTGAGCGGCTATCTGGAGGCGGGAGAATGCGCCAAAGCCTGCGAATATATCCGCCAGGCGCAGGCCGACATCGACGGCATCGTACCGATGCGATGCTGCGAAAACAACGCCGTCAATCTGATTTTATCCTCCTTTGCCGCGAAGGCAAGCGCGCGGGGCGTAGCCATAAGCGCGGAAGCGAATGTTCCGGAAACCCTCTCGCTTTCCGATACCGAGCTATGCGCTCTGCTCTCCAACGGCTTGGAAAATGCCGTTGCCGCCGCCGCGCAGGCGGATGCAAACGAGCGGCGGACGGTGCGCGTCAACTGCCAGATTCACAAGGACAATCTGCTGCTCTACATCAGCAATCCCTACCGGGGAACCATCGCAATGCGCAATGGATTGCCGGAAAGCGCCGAGCCGGGGCACGGCTTCGGCGTCAAGAGCATCAAGATGATTGTCGAAAAGCACGACGGCTACTGCGCGTTTGAGGCCGAGGACGGTCAGTTTACCCTGAAGGTGGTGATTCCCCTTGGAACGGGAAGGCAGTGATGCCGCCTGTCCGGGCGAAAATGGCCGATGTTGAGGTTGGTATTAGATGTAGCCATTTTGTTTTAGCCAGTCGTACGTGTCCCGAAGCGTCACGCTCAGCTCTCTTGGTTGATATCCCAACTCTCTTGTGGCTTTTTCGTGGGAAAAATCCGCGTTGCTTTTAAGCGTATACAGCGAGTACGAAGTGAACAACGGCTTGACTTTTCTAATCTTGTAATACAACTCGGCAAGGGGAGCCATCGGCTTGATGAACCAAAGGGGAAGATAGTTTTTCATGGGCTTCCTTCCGGAGATATTGCTTAGCTGATCCAGAATCTCTTTTATGGCTATGTAGCGGGAAGAAAGGATATAGGCTTCTTTGCATCTTCCGTGTTCGACGCACTTCAGGATACCCTGACAAACGTCGCGCACATCAACAAAATCATACCCGCCCGCGATGCCGCCTGTGAGTTTTCCGTTCAGGTAATCCACCAGGAGCCTTGTTGTATGGCCCACCGCATAGTCGCCGGGACCGATGATCCCTGATGGATGGACGATGACTGCGTCAAGGCCGCATTCGCATGAATCGAGAACCATTTGAGATGCTTCTGCCTTTGTCTTTGCGTACAGTCCCACAACATTGTCCGGGTCAAAAGAAGATACTTCCGTGATCGTCTCTCCTTTGCGTTTTTCCGGAAGGGCATGGACGCTGCTGACGTAAACAAGGCGCTCCACCCGGTGCTTAAGGCAAAGATCGACGATGTTTTTTGTACCGTTCACATTCACATCGCGGACGATCTTATCTTCTTTCGAGGCTATCGAAACAATGCCGGCGCAATGGATGACAAAGACGTCGCAGCCCTGCAAACCGTCAAAAAGGCATTCAAGATCCTGTTTGTTCCGAATATCTCCTGTGACAGTCTCGAGCAGTCCCTCGGGAGCGGAGATACAAGCGCGCCCTGCGCGGTCAAATATCCGTACTTTCTTCTTCTCGGACAACAATAGTTGAACGAGATTACTGCCCAAATGCCCATATCCGCCCGTTATCAGGAACACATCATTCATAACGCATATCCCTTTCCGCTAAAATAAAGGCATTGAAATCCCAACCATATTATACACATAATGTACTTTTGCGTATACATCCGCATGGATTATACCACGCTTGCCTTTATCCGTAAAGTTAAGGCCATCAGAGCAAGCGCCTCCGGTTGGTTTGCGCCACGGCCTTTGTCTCGCTTCCAGACCGGCTCAGGGCGTATATGCCGGGCGCAAGCACCGAAACCTCCGCTCATGGAGTCGCTCAAGCCGGTTGCGCCTGAATAAGCCTCCATGATCGGGGTATCCTGCGTAATGCCGGGACGCCGGCCGGGAGCAAGAGAAAAAGGAACCGCGCCGCGCCTTTATGGACGAGGGTGACCCCGGCCTGCCGGAACCATGGGCCTATCCATCAGGCGGCGTCTTTCCCCCCTGTCGCACCGTGCGGTACCGAACAGCCGAGCGGCGCTAAGGGTTCCCCTCGGCTAAGCCTGAGAGCCTCGACCCAGCGCCTGCGTTTTCAGGCTGCGCCGGGACGGCTATGCACACGCGCAATCCCGCACATATTACATACGTTTAACGGAGGGGGTTCTGGCGCTCTCCGCCTTTTGTGGTATAATTACGATTGTTTCCTTGGTTTTCGTATTTAATGTTCGTGTTTTGAGGTGCGACAATGAAGAAGGTAGCCATCGTCATGGGCAGCGACAGCGACCTCGCGGTCATGCAGGGCTCGATGGATGCGTTGAGCCGTCTGCAAATTCCCTATGAAGTCCGCGTCCTATCGGCGCACAGAACGCCCGCGCTTGCGCAGCAATTTGCCCGCGAAGCGCGGGCGCATGATTTTGGCGCGATCATCTGCGCGGCGGGCAAGGCGGCGCACCTCGCGGGCGCGTTTGCGGCCAACACCACCTTGCCGGTGATCGGGGTGCCGATCAGCGCGTCGTTCGAGGGTTTGGACGCGCTGCTGTCCACGGTGCAGATGCCGCCGGGGGTGCCGGTGGCGACGGTCGCGGTCGACGGGGCTCGCAACGCGGCGCTGCTGGCGGCCGAAATCCTCGCGGTTGCAGACGAAGCGCTCGCGCGCAAGCTCGACGCGGAGCGGGACGAGATGGCCCGACAGGTCATGGAGAAGGACAGCGCCATTCGGCAGCGGTTCATCGGAGGGAAGCAAGATGATTGAAAAGCAAGCGCAGCTCTACGAGGGCAAGGCCAAGAAGGTGTACGCGACCTGCGATCCCGACCTGTGCATCGTGTCCTACAAGGACGATGCCACGGCGTTCAACGGCCTGAAGAGGGGCACGATTCTGGGCAAGGGCGCGATCAACAACCGCGTCTCCAACCACCTGATGCGGCTGCTCGAGGCAAAGGGCGTGCCCACCCATCTCGTGGAAGAACTGAACGAGCGGGAGACGCTGGTCAGGAAGGTCAGGATCGTGCCGCTCGAGGTCATCGTGCGCAACATCGCGGCGGGCTCGCTATCCAAGCGCCTGGGCCTTGACGAGGGCGTGAAGCTGAAGCGCACGGTGCTTGAGTTCTGCTACAAAAACGACGCGCTGGGCGATCCGCTGGTGAACGAGTACCACATCCTGGCGCTTGATCTGGCGACGGAGGAGGAACTGGGCACCATCAGCGCCTACGCGCTCAAGGTGGACGAAATCCTCTCGGAATATCTGCGGGATCTGAACATCGAGTTGATCGACTTCAAGCTGGAGTTTGGAAAGACCCCGGATGGCACGATCGTGCTGGCCGACGAGATCTCGCCGGACACCTGCCGCTTCTGGGACAGCCGCACGCGGGAAAAGCTGGACAAGGATCGCTTCCGCCGCGACCTGGGCGACGTCGAGGGCGCGTACCAAGAGATCATGAAGCGCCTGCTGGGGGCGTGACATGGCAAAGATTCACGATGAATGCGGCGTGTTCGGCATGTACAGCCCGGACGGCCGCGACGTGGTGGGCGCGTCCTACTACGCGCTCTACGCGCTGCAGCACCGGGGCCAGGAGAGCTGCGGCATCGCGCTGAACGACCGGGGCGTAATCACCTGCCACAAGGACGCGGGGCTGGTCAGCGAGGTCATGACCGAGGGGGCGCTGCGCGGGATGGGCCTGGGCACGATGGTGGTGGGCCACGTGCGCTACGCCACGACGGGCGCGGACGCCCGCAAGAACGCGCAGCCGCTCGTGGTCAACCACGTGAAGGGGCAGATGGCGCTGGCCCACAACGGCGCGCTCAGCAACGCCGCCGAATTGCGCGAGGCGCTGGAACTGCGCGGTTCGATCTTCCACACGAGCTCCGACACCGAGGTCATCTCCTACGTAATCACCCAGGCGCGCCTGGAGGCCCCGTCGATCGAGGAAGCAATCGCCGCCGCGATGGGGCGGCTTGCGGGCGCGTATTCGCTCGTGGTCATGTCGCCCACGAAGCTGATGGCGGTGCGCGACCCGCACGGCTTCCGCCCGCTGTGCATCGGCAGGCTCGGCGAGAGCACCGTGTTCGCGTCGGAGTCCTGCGCGCTCGACGCCATCGGCGCGCGCTTCGTGCGGGACGTCGAGCCCGGCGAGATCGTGGTCGTGGACAAGTCCGGCATGCACAGCCTGACCGCCCATATGCACAGCGCACCCAAGACCACCTGCGTGTTCGAGTACATCTACTTCGCGCGGCCCGATTCGGTGATCGACCGCTCGAGCGTGCACACGGCGCGGCTGCGCGCGGGCGCGTTCCTGGCGCTCGAGCACCCGGTGCAGGCCGACGTGGTGGTGGGCGTGCCCGACAGCGGCATCGACGCCGCCGTCGGCTACGCGCGCCAGTCAGGCATCCCCTACGGCATCGGCTTCATCAAGAACAAGTACGTCGCCCGCACGTTCATCGAGCCCTGCCAGGCCGACCGGGAGAACAAGGTGCGCATCAAGCTGAACCCTGTGGCCGCTACGGTCGCGGGCAAGCGCGTGGTGTTGGTCGACGATTCGATCGTGCGCGGCACCACCAGCGCCCGAATCGTGGGGCTGCTCCGGGACGCGGGCGCGGTGGAGGTTCACATGCGGGTGTCCGCGCCGCCTTTTTTGCACCCCTGCTACTTCGGCACCGACATCGACTCGCGCGACAAGCTGATCGCCTGCCGGTACTCGGTGGACGAAATCCGCGCGATCCTCGGCGCGGATTCGCTGGGGTACCTGTCGGTGAACAGCGTAAACCTGCTGGCCGACAACACACAGGGCTTCTGCAACGCCTGCTTCACCGGCGACTACCCCTGCGAGCCGCCTTCGACGCCGTCAAAATCCCGATTCGACGTAAAGCTTCCGGAGGACGCGTTATGAGGAGTTTCAGCGAAAGCTACAGGCAGGCCGGCGTGGACATTGAAGCCGGGTACCGTGCGGTGGAGTTGATGAAGGCCCACATCGCGCGCACCGTTGTCCCCGGTTGCCTGAGCGGCATCGGCGATTTCGGCGGGATGTTTGAACTGGATGTGACCGGCATCGCCCGTCCGGTCCTGGTCGGCGGCACCGACGGCGTGGGCACCAAGCTCAAGATTGCGTTCCTGATGGACAAGCACGACACCGTCGGCATCGACTGTGTGGCCATGTGCGTCAACGACGTGATCTGCTGCGGCGCGAAGCCGCTGTTGTTCCTCGACTACGTCGCCTGCGGCAGGAACGTGCCCGAACGGATTGCCGCGATCGTCGCGGGCGTCGCCGAGGGCTGCGTGCAGGCGGGCTGCGCGCTGGTGGGCGGCGAGACCGCCGAAATGCCCGGATTCTACCCCGAGGACGAGTACGACCTGGCGGGCTTCTCGGTCGGCGTCGTGGACAAGGCCCGCATCTTCGACAAGTCCTCCGTCCGGCCGGGCGACGCGCTGATCGCGCTGCCGTCCTCCGGCGTGCACTCCAACGGCTTTTCGCTGGTGCGCAAGGCGCTGGACATCGAAGCGAAGGGCGTGGAGGGGTACAGCGAAGAGCTGGGCATGACGCTGGGCGAAGCGCTTTTGTCCCCCACGCGCATCTATGTCAAGCCGCTCCTGGCGCTGTCTGACTCTCTCACGGTGAAATCCGCCTCCCACATCACCGGCGGCGGCTTCTTCGAGAACATCCCGCGCGCGCTGCCGCGGGGGATGACCGCGGTGATCGAGCGCTCGGCCGTACGACCGCAGCCGATCTTCTCCGTGGTCCAAGGCGCGGGGAACATCTCGGAGCGCGACATGTTCAACACCTTCAACATGGGCGTCGGCATGGTGCTGACCGTCGCCGCCGAGGACGCGGGCCGCGCGCTGGCCATCCTGCGCGACTTGGGCGAGGCCGCTTTCGCGCTGGGCGAGGTCGCCGCGGGCGAGGAAGGCGTGCTGCTGCGATGAAGGCGCGGGTGGCGGTATTGGTGTCGGGCGGCGGCACCAACCTGCAGGCGCTGATCGACGCGCAAGCCTCGGGCATCCTGCAAAGCGGCGAAATCGCGTTGGTCATATCCAGCCGCGCGGACGCCTACGCGCTCACGCGCGCCCGGCATGCCGGGATCGAGGCGCTGACCGTCACGCGGGCCGACGGCGAACAGGCGCTCGTCATCGCGCTGGACGAGCGCGGGATCGACCTGGTCGTGCTGGCCGGCTACCTGACCATACTGGGCGCAGAGTTGGTGAGGCGGTACGAGAACCGCATCGTCAACGTGCACCCGTCGCTGATCCCCGCGTTCTCGGGCAAGGGGTACTACGGTCTCAAGCCCCACGAGGAAGCGCTCAAGCGCGGCGTCAAGCTCACCGGCGCGACGGTGCACCTGGTCAATGAAGTCCCGGACGGCGGGGCGATCCTCGCCCAGAAGGCGGTGGACGTGCTGCCCGGCGACACCCCGGAAATGCTCCAAAGGCGCGTGATGACCGAGGCCGAGTGGGTGCTGCTGCCCCGTGCGGTCGAGGCATTGTGCCTGGGGATTGTGAAGGAGAAGCTGCCATGAACCTGACCGATTTGCACGCGCTCAGCGCCTATCCGGGCCGGGGCATCCTGCTGGGAGCCGCGCCCGACGGCCGCGCGCTGATCGCCTACTTCCTGATGGGCCGCAGCCTAAATAGCCGCAACCGGGTGCTCGCGCCGGACGCGGCGGGCTTGCGCGCGCAGGCGTTCGACCCTGCGAAGGTCGAGGATCCGTCGCTGATTATCTACGCCCCGTTGCGCGTGCTGGGAAACCGAATCATCGTCAGCAACGGCGACCAGACCGACACGATCCGGGATTTCCTGATGCGCGGCGAGACCTTTGAGGCGGCGCTCGACAGCCGCGAATACGAGCCGGACGCGCCCAACTACACGCCCCGCATCAGCGGCCTTATGACGTTTGAAAGCGGCGGCTTCTCCTACCAACTCAGCATCGTAAAGCGCGGCGCGGGCTGCGAGCGCTTTTTCTTCCGCTATGAAGCGCCGAAGCCGGGCCTTATGCACCTGATCCACACCTATCGCCCCGGCGCTGACCCGCTAAAGCCGTTCGAGGGCGAGCCGGCGCCCCTGGAAACCGACCTCGAACCCGCGGCGTTCGCCCGCGCGCTCTGGAATGCGCTCGACCCGGACAACAAGGTGGCGCTGTTCGTGCGCGCGGTCGATCCTGTGGCCATGGCGTTCGAGGATCACATCATCAACCGCCTGGAGGAGGAAGCGTCATGCAGTCGATCGAGTTGAAATACGGCCTGAACCCCAACCAGCGGCCCGCGCGGATTTCCCTGCCCTCGGGCGAGCTGCCGGTGAAGGTGCTTTGCGGACGGCCCGGCTACATCAATTTCCTGGACGCGCTGAACGGCTGGCAGTTGGTTCGGGAACTCAAGGAGGCCACCGGGCTGCCCGCGGCCGCGTCGTTCAAGCACGTCAGCCCCGCGGGGGCGGCGGTGGGCGTTGAGCTTGCGCCCGAATTGTACAAGGGCTTCTTCCTGAAGGACGAGCCGCTGTCCCCGCTCGCCGCCGCCTACGCCCGCGCGCGGGGCGCGGACCGCATGTCGTCGTTCGGCGACTTCGTCGCGCTGTCGGATGTTTGCGACCTGTCCACCGCGCGGCTGATCGCCCGCGAGGTGTCCGACGGCGTCATCGCGCCGGGCTACGCGCCGGAGGCGCTCGAAATCCTCGCAAACAAGCGCAAGGGCGCGTACAACATCGTCGAGATCGACCCCGATTACCGGCCGCACGCCGCCGACATCCGCACGGTATTCGGCATCACCTTCGAACAGGGCCGCAACGACGCGAAGATCGACGCGACGCTGCTTCAAAACGTAGTCACGCGGGCCAAGGACATCCCCGACAGCGCGGCGCGCGACCTGATCGTGGCCATGATCGCGCTCAAGTATACCCAGTCGAACTCCGTGGTCTACGCCGAGCACGGCCAGACCATCGGCGTGGGCGCGGGGCAGCAGTCGCGCATCCACTGCACGCGGCTGGCGGGCGACAAGGCCGACCAGTTCCATTTGAGGCTGCACCCGAAGGCGCTGAACCTCCCCTTTGTGGACGGGCTGGGCCGCCCGGAGCGGGACAACTGCGTGGACGGGTACCTCTCAAATTCGCCCGAAATCTTTGAGGGCTGGCGGGCGTTCTTCCTCGAAAGGCCCGAGAGGATCGGCCCCGACGAACGGCGCGAATGGCTCGCACGCTTTAACGGCGTGTCGCTCGCCAGCGACGCGTTCTTCCCGTTCGGCGACAATGTGGAGCGCGCGCGCTTGAGCGGCGTTCACTACATCGCGCAGCCGGGCGGCTCGATCCGCGACGCCCACGTGATCGCGGCCTGTGACCGATACGGGATCGCGATGGCCTTCACGGGACTGAGGCTGTTCCATCACTGAACGAGAGGGAAATGACATGAATGTCATGATCGTGGGCGGGGGCGGGCGCGAGCATGCGCTGGCCGTCAAGATCGCGGAGAACAAACGGGTGAGGGCGCTCTACGCGCTGCCGGGCAACGCGGGCATCGCGCAGGTGGCGAAGTGCGTGCCCATCGCCGCCACCGACATAGAAGGACTCGTCCGGTTCGCAAAGGAACACCGGATCGACTTCGCGGTGGTCGCGCCCGACGACCCGCTGGCGCTGGGTGCGGTGGATCGGCTGCACGAGGCGGGCATCCGCTGCTTCGGGCCGACGAAGGCCGCCGCCATGATCGAGAGCAGCAAGATCTATGCGAAGGATTTGATGCGCCGGTACGCAGTTCCGACCGCCGCCTACCGGACATTTGACGGCGAGGCCGAGGCGATTGCCTACCTCGCGGACGTAAGCTTCCCGCGGGTGGTCAAGGCGGACGGACTGGCGCTGGGCAAGGGCGTGGTGATCGCGCGGGATTTCGGGGAAGCGCGCGAGGCCGTGCACGCCATGATGGCCGAGGGCGCGTTCGGCGAGGGCGGGCGGCGCGTGGTGATCGAGGAATGCCTCGAAGGGCCGGAGGTCACGGTGCTGGCGTTCACCGACGGGCACACACTGCGCCCGATGATCTCGTCGATGGATCACAAGCGCGCCTTCGACGGCGACCGGGGCCCCAACACCGGCGGCATGGGCGTGATCGCGCCGAGCCCCTTCTACACGCCGGAAGTCGCGCAGCGCGCCATGCGGGAGATCTTCCTGCCCACGGTAGAGGCCATGCGCAAGGAGGGCCGCCCGTTCAAGGGCTGCCTGTATTTCGGGCTGATGCTGACGGCGGACGGCCCGAAGGTGATCGAGTACAACGCCCGCTTCGGCGACCCCGAGGCGCAGGCGGTGCTGTCGCTGCTCGAAAGCGACCTGCTGGACATCCTGATCTCGGTCGAGGATGAGCGCCTGGCCGAGGCGGACGTGCGCTTCCGGGACGGGGCCAGTTGCGTGGTCGTCGTCGCCTCGGGCGGGTATCCGGGGCCGTATGAGAAGGGACTGCCCGTCTGCTTGAACGGCGCGGACGGACTCGCGCGCGCATTCCACAGCGGCACGGCGCTAAAGGGCGGCGCGCTGGTCACGAACGGCGGCCGTGTGCTGGGCATGACGGCCGCGGCGGACGACCTCGCAACCGCCGTAGAGCGCGCGACGGAAGCGGCCGCGCGCGTGCGGTTCGAGGGCGCGTTCTTCCGCCGGGACATCGGCCGGCGCGCGCTGGAGAGGAGAGAGTAGCATGGTCTACCGGGTATATGTGGAAAAGCGATCGGGGTTCGACGTGGAGGCGCAGGCGCTGGGGCGCGACTTGACCGCGTTTCTCAAGATCGAAGGGCTTGAAAACCTGCGCCTGCTGAACCGCTACGACGTCGAGGGCGTCGATGGGGCGCTGTTTGACGAAAGCGTCCGGACGATCCTTTCCGAGCCCCAGCTCGACGAGGTGTATTTTGACCTCCCACGGGACGGCGGCGCGGCCTTCGCGGTCGAGTACCTGCCGGGCCAGTTCGATCAGCGCGCCGACTCCGCCGCCCAGTGCATTGGGCTTGCGTCCCAGCGCGAAAAGCCGCTGGTGCGCACCGCGCGGGTGTACCTGCTGCGGGGCAAACTCTCGGAAGAGGCGATCGCCCAGATAAAGCAGTACGTAATCAATCCGGTGGAGAGCCGCGAGGCATCGCTCGAGCCGATGGCGACGCTCGCCATGCCCACGGAGGCTCCGGGGCGGGTGAGGGTGCTCGAGGGCTTCCGCGCGCTCGATGAGGCGGGCCGCGCCGCGCTGAGATCGGAGCTTTCGCTGGCGATGGACGCGGCGGATCTTACGTTCTGCCAGCGGTATTTCCGGGACGAGCGGCGCGACCCGACGCTGACCGAGCTGCGCGTGATCGACACCTACTGGTCCGACCACTGCCGCCACACGACCTTCCTGACCCATCTGACCGAGGTCTCGTTTGACGACCCGGACGCGGAGGCGGCGTACCGAAGCTACCTCGCCGCCCGTGTGGAGCTCGGGCGCGGGGACAGGCCGGTTACCTTGATGGACATCGCCACCATCGGCGCGCGGGTGCTCAAGGCCAGGGGCGTGCTCACCGACCTCGACGAATCCGACGAGATCAATGCCTGCACGGTCAAAATCAGCGTGGACGTGGACGGCGTGAAGCAGCCGTGGCTGCTGCTGTTCAAGAACGAGACCCACAACCACCCCACCGAGATCGAGCCGTTCGGCGGCGCGGCCACCTGCATCGGCGGCGCGATCCGCGACCCGCTGTCCGGGCGCGGCTACGTGTATCAGGCGATGCGCGTGACCGGCGCGGCCGATCCCACCGCCCCGATCGAGCGGACGATGCCGGGCAAGCTGCCGCAAAAGAAACTCACGACCACGGCGGCGGCGGGCTACGCATCCTACGGCAACCAGATCGGGCTGGCCACGGGGCTCGTGGACGAAATCTACCATCCCGGCTACGCCGCCAAGCGCATGGAGATCGGCGCGGTGGTGGGCGCGGCCCCGGCCGATCACGTGCGGCGCGAGGTACCCGCGCCGGGCGACGTGGTGGTGCTGCTCGGCGGGCGCACCGGGCGCGACGGCTGCGGCGGGGCCACCGGCTCCTCGAAGGCCCACGACGCGCGCTCGCTCGAGCAGTGCGGCGCCGAGGTGCAGAAGGGCAACGCGCCCGAGGAGCGCAAGCTGCAACGGCTGTTCCGGGACGCGCGCGCGGCCCGGCTGATTAAGCGCTGCAACGACTTCGGCGCGGGCGGCGTGTCGGTGGCGATCGGCGAGCTGGCGGACGGCCTTGTGATCGACCTTGACGCCGTGCCCAAGAAATACGAGGGGTTGGACGGCACGGAGTTGGCCATCTCGGAGTCGCAGGAGCGCATGGCGGTGGTGCTCGCGCCCAGAGACGTGTCCGCGTTCATGGCGCTGGCCGACGCCGAGAACCTGGAGGCGACCGCCGTCGCCCGCGTCACCGCGGATAAGCGCATGGTGATGACCTGGAACGGCGAGACCATTGTGGACTTGTCGCGGGCGTTCCTCAATTCCAACGGCGCGTCCCGATCGGCGCGCGCACGCGTGTCCGCGCCGGAGAAAGCCGTTTTGACGCCTGCGCAGGGCTTCGAGGCCAGGCTGTTCGATGCGGTCGCCGACCTCAACACTTGCTCGAAGCGCGGCCTCGCCGAGCGGTTTGACGCCACGGTCGGCGCGGGCACGGTGCTGATGCCCTTCGGCGGCGTCCGGCAGCGCACCCCGGCGCAAGCGATGGCGGCGCTGATTCCGGCGGCGAGCGGGCATACGCAAACCTGCTCGGTGATGGCTTGGGGCGGCAACCCCCTGGAAACAGAAAAAAGCCCCTTCCGGGGCGCATATCGGGCGGTGGTGGAGTCGATCGCAAGGCTCGTCGCCGTCGGCGGGGATTGGCGAGGCGCGCACCTGACCTTCCAGGAGTACTTTGAGAAGATGACCGGCGACGCGCGCCGCTGGGGCAAGCCGCTGGGGGCGCTGCTCGGCGCGCTCGCGGCGCAGCTGGACCTGGGGGTGGCGGCGGTGGGGGGCAAGGATTCGATGAGCGGCTCGTTCGAAGATCTGGACGTGCCGCCGACGCTGATCTCCTTCGCGGTGGGCCTCGCCGACGCGTCCCGCGTGATCTCGCCCGAATTCAAGCGCGCGCGCGCGCGGGTTCGGCTGATCGCGCCCGAATGCCGGGCGAACGGCCTGCCCGACCCCGAGGCGCTAAGGGCGGTGTTTGACCGCGCACAGGCCATGATCCGGGCGGGCGAAATCGCCTCCGCGATGGTGCCGGGCTTCGGCGGCGTTGCCGCCGCGGTGTTCAAGATGTGCCTGGGCAATGGGGTCGGCTTCAACTTCGCGCCGGGATTTGATTTGAACAGGGCCTTCGAGGCCCCGCCCGGCGCCTTCGTCGCGGAGCTTACAGACGGCGCGCCGGAAATCGGCGAGCCGCTGGGGGAAACCGTCACCGCCTATGCGCTGAACGGCATTCCGATCCCCGCGCTGGAAGCTCGGTACGACGGGACGCTCGAGGGCGTGTTCCCTTCGGGGAGCGCGGGCGGGGCGGCGGTCGAGGTGTTCAGCCATGAGGCGGCGGAGCGCGTGAAGCCCCGCGCGAAGATCGCAAAACCCCGGGTGCTGATCCCGGTGTTCCCGGGCACCAACTGCGAGTACGACTCCGCGCGCGCGTTCGAGGCGGCGGGGGCCGAAGCGCGGGTATTCGTGGTGCGCAACCTGTCGGCTGCGGCGGTGGCGGAATCGGCAAGGCAATTCGCCGGCGAGATCGGCGCAAGCCAAATCGTGTTCATCCCCGGCGGCTTCTCCGGGGGCGACGAGCCGGACGGCTCCGGCAAGTTCATCACCGCCCTCTTGCGCAACCCGCGCGTCCGGGATCGGTTGATGGAGCTGCTGGGCGCGCGGGACGGGCTGGTCGGCGGCGTGTGCAACGGCTTCCAGGCGCTGGTCAAGCTGGGGCTCGTGCCCTTCGGCGAGGTTCGTGACGCGGTCAGGTCCAGCCCGACCCTGACCTTCAACCAAATCGGGCGGCATCAGTCGCGGCTCGTCCGGGTGCGCGTGGCCTCCAACATGTCGCCCTGGCTGATGCACGAGCCGGTCGGCGCCACGCGCATGGCGCCCGTCTCCCACGGCGAGGGGCGCTTCATCATCGAGCCGGAGCTGCTGCGGTCGCTGTGCGCGAACGGCCAGATCGCGACGCAGTACTGCGACGAAGCGGGCGCGCCCTCGATGGACATCGCCATCAATCCCAACGGCTCGACGGCCGCCGTGGAAGGCATTACCTCCCCCGACGGCCGCGTGTTCGGCCGCATGGCTCACTTCGAGCGCAGCGGCCCCTGGCTCTACCGAAACGTGCCCGGTGACAAGGCAAACACCATGTTCCGCGGCGCGGTCGACTACTTCGCGTAATCCCCGAGCAACGCCTCGAACCGGCCGACCGATTCGCCGATCAGGCCGAGCGCGCCGCGCCAGAACGCGCGATCCTCGATGTCGATGCCCATACCGCGCGCCACATCGGCCGCGTCCGACAGCGTCGTGCGGCGCAGCAGCTCCTCGTAGCGCTCCGCCGCGCCGTTCGGCTCCGCGCTGAGCACACGGTAGAGGCCCTTGCCGAACAGCAGCCCGAACGCGTACGGGAAGTTGTAGAAGTGCAGGCCGGGGCCGTAGTAGTGGCCCTTGCAGGCCCACATGTAGGGGTGCATTACCTTATCGTCGAGCCCGTCTGAGTACGCGCGGCGCTGGGCGTCCAGCATCATGCGCTGAAAATCCTTCGAGGTCAGCGAGCGCTGCTTGCGCGCCTCGATCACGTCCGTCTCGAAGTAGTACCGCGACAGGATGTCCACCACCGTCTGTGTGGCCTCGGTCAGTTCCTGATCGATGAGCATCAGCTGCTCGGGCGGCGTCGCCCGCGCAAGCAGCCGCTCGGTCAGCAGCGTCTCATTGAAGATCGAGGCCGTCTCCGCCAGCGTCATCGGCGCGTCGCTGTTCAGGATGCTGTTCTTGTACAGCTGCTGGTTATGGTAGGCATGGCCGAGTTCGTGCGCCAGCGTGCTCACCGCGTTCATCGAGCCGTCGAAATTGGTCAGCACGTAGCTGATCCCCAGCGCGTACGCATCCGAGCAGAACGCGCCGCCCTGCTTGCCCGCGCGCGGGTAGGCGTCGATCCACCTTTCCTCGAACGCGCGCTCAATCAGCGCGCCCAGCCGCGGGCTGAACGCGCCCAGCGCCTCGGTCAGCAGCGCGCGCGCCTCGTCCAGCGTATAGCCCTCGCCCGCCGCGCCCAGCGGCGCGAACAGGTCGTAGAAGGGGAGCCCGCCCGCATGGCCCAGGTGCCGGGCCTTGGCGCGCAGATACCGCCGGAACATCGGCAGCGCCTCCTCGATCGCGCCCAGCATCGCGTCCAGCGCCTTGCGCGAGATGTGCGCCTGCTCGAGCGTCTCGTCGAGTACGCTTGCGTAATGCTTCATGTCCATCAGCGTCAGCGCCTCGCCCTTGATGGCGCTCAGGCAGGCCGCCATCGGCGTTTCGATCGCCTTGTAGCCGGCCATTTCGGCCTCGTAGGCCGCCTTGCGCACCTCGGCCTCGCGCGCGTAGGCCTTGAGCCGTACCTCCGAGAGCGTCAGTGTCTGCGTTTCGCCGCCCAGCCGGTATTCGACCGTATGCCCGGCGTCCAGCATGTCGCGCAGCTTCTCCCACGCGTGACCGCCGGTCAGCTGCATTTGAAGCACCGCGGGCTCGATCGCCTCGGGCAGCGTGTGGCGCGCGCGCTCCTCTAATTGGTGCAGCAGGTAGTCGTGCTCGATCAGCAGCGCGTCCGTCGCGATCACCGACGGCAAATCGTCTATCCCGCCCACGTAGCGCGCCCAGGCGCTTAAGATCTGCTCGGCGCGCACGGCGGCGCGCCGGAGGCGGTCGTACCAGCTCTGCGCCGGTTCGTTGTCGGCGTCGGCCGCCAGCGTCAGGAACACATACTGCCCCGCGCGGTTCAGCTTCGCGGCCAGTTGGGTCTCCAGGCGGATGACGGAGGTCAGCACACCCCGCTCGTCCGCGTGGTCGGCGCGCGCGAGCAGCGCTTCGAGTTCGCCCGACAACCGGTCGGCCTCGGCAAAATCGGCCTCCAGCGCCGGGTCGTCAAAGTCCAGGTAGAGTTTGGTCAAGTCCCAGTTCATATGGATGCTCCTTTACTCAATATCCACTCGGCCACGCGTTTGGCGGCTTCGCCGGTTTCGTCGATGCCGAAGAATTGTTCGATCGCGCGGGCGTTTTCCCGCGCGCCGTCCTCGTCGATGCTCAGCAGGATATCCTCCAGCTCTGCCTGCGAGCGCGCGGCGTGGAACGGCGAATCCTCCATTTTGAAGCACAGCGCGCGGTCGCGCGCCCGATATTCGTCGATGTCGGGCTGGAACAGCACGACCGGCCGGCCGGTCAGCGGGAAGTCGCAGGCGCTCGACGAGTAGTCGGTCAGCAGCAGATCGCAGATCTGAAGCAGGTCGCGCATGTCCTCGTAGCCGCTCAGGTCGAGGATGCGCGCGTCCGCGGCATAGCCACCGAGGCCGCTCACCGTCGAGTGCGCGCGCACGATCAGGCGCCAGCTAAGCCCGTCTCTTTGCTCAAGCAGGTCGAGCAGCCGCTTGAAGTCGAGCGCCTGCACGTCCTGCCGGCGCTGTGTGTGCGCCAGATGTTCGCGCATCGTGGGCGCGTACATCGCGACGCGCTCGTCTTCGCCGATGCCCACCGCGCGCCGGATCCGCGCGGCCTCCTGATCGTCCAAGTGGATCAGCGCGTCGTTGCGCGGCGAGCCGACGCGCAAAAGCTCCCCCTTGTACCCGAACATGTCCCGGAAGATGGTCTCGCCCTGATCCGAGCCCACCACGCCCAGATCCATCACATCGAGGTCGGGGATGCCGCGCTTGCCCGATTCGTGCAGCACCACCTTGAACGTGCGGTCGCCGTGCCAGGTCTGCACATAGCATTGCCCGCGGCGCTTGACTAAGTAGGGCGGCATCAGGTGATTGAGCACCCAGCAGGAGGCGGTGGCCATGTGGTAGACGGCGCGCAAGGAGTGCGCGCGCACCGGAATCACGTTTTGCGGCATGTCGGGGCGCGGCTTGTTCAAATCGGTGAACAGCCAGACCGGCCGGGCCTGCGGGTCAAGCGCGCTCATCGCCTCGCTCACCGCGCGCGGATTGTCGGAGTAGGCGTGCCCGCCGAAGCTCATGTACACCGTCTTGTGCCGATCAAGCGGCAGCAGCGCCCCCGCCGCGCGCATCATGGCGCGGTAGAGGGCGCTGCGCAGAGCGATCAGCCGTCTCTTGAGGGACTTCATCCGATCTTGGCCAGTTCGATGCCGGCGTTCACGATGTGATCGGGCAGTTGGGTGAACATGTCGTTGATCGATTGAATGTTGTAGTAGCGGATGATGGTCTCGGCAAACATGGGCGCGACCGACACCATCTGGAACTTGTCCTGACCCACGATGTTGGGGTTGAAAATGGTATCGGTGGACAGCACGGTGTCGATCGGACTCTGGTTAATCAGCTCAACGCCCTGCTTGGACACGATGTTATGGCTGAGCATCGCGCGGATCTTCTTCGCACCCTTGCCCTTGAGCGCGTGCGCCACGTTGACCAGCGTGCCGCCGGATGTGGTGAAGTCGTCCACGATCAGGCAGTCCTTGCCCTGAACGTCGCCGAGGATTTCCAGCACCTGCGCGTTTTCGGAATGATCGGTGCGCTGCTTGTCGCCGATGGCGATCGGCATATCCAGCCACGCGCCGAATTTGCGCGCCTGCTTGGCGAAGCCGGCGTCGGGCGACACCACGACGCAGTTGGAGAGGTCGTAGGACTTGCGCGCCGTCTCGCACAGCATGGGCATGGCGTACAGGTGATCCATCGGGCGCTTGAAGAAGCCCTGCACCTGCGGCGAGTGAAGATCCATTGTGATGAAGCGGTCGCAGCCGGACAGCTCCATCGACTCCGCGCACACGCGCGCGCGGATCGACACGCGCGGCTCGTCTTTCTTATCGCCCTTGGCATAGCCGAAGTAGGGCATCACCAGCGTGACCGACAGGGCGTTTGAGCGCTTGAGAGCGTCCACAAAAAACAGGATCTCCACGAACTCGTCGTTGGGGTTGGTGCCGATTGGCTGCACAAAGTACACGTTACGGTCGCGCACCGACTCGTTGATGCGCACGAACGTGTTGCCGTCCGAAAACCGGATCACCTGCGACGAGCCGAGCTTCCTGCCCATGTACCTGCACATGCGCTCCGCAAATGCGTAGCCGCCGCTGCCCGCGAACACCGCAATGTTCGAATCCTGGAACAACCGAACCCACACTCCTTCCAAATGGCCGCAGTATCGATGGTATTTTGACCCCAGAGAGATCACTTACCCCCGGGGGAGGTTTGGAGGGCCGGCGCCCTCCCTTTCTTGCCCACTGGGCGCTGTCGGGCGCGCCCCGACGGGGAATTGATTCCGGCAGCCGGATTGCGCCCGGAATTTCCCGCGGGGAATTCAGCAACCCGATGCCCGTAGTCCCAACTCACGCGAATACGGCCGCAGCCGTATTCGCGTGACCGCTATCCCTCAAAACCCCGCTCATGCACGCCGACCCAGTATTCCGGCTGCTTCTCGTAATAGGTATCGAGGTCGAACTCCTGGATGTCTACCTGCTGACCGGTCGCGCGGTCGTAGTAGATGCGCATGCCCACGCTCTTGACCATGTCCTTGCCCTCGGTCTTGAGCACCGGCTCCTCGTCCTTGTAGTACACAATCTTGCCCTTGGTGTCCGGCACGTACCGGCTCTTCTTGGGCGGCTTCTGATCCACGATCCTGTGATCCAGCTGGATCTCGTACGCATTCTGCGGCCCGTAGATGCGCACGCGCGCCTTCTCCTGGTCGACGTGGGTGTAGATGAAGATCGAGTAGGGCAGGGGGTTGGTGAAGCGCAGGTCTTTTTCCCTGCCCCGTTGCAGCGACACCACCGCGTCCATGCTGGCCTTGACGTAGGCCACGGTCATGCTATGCGACTGGCGCTCGACGATGTCCATGTTGGCCAGCAGCAGCGCGCCGTAGAGCGTGCTCGACGCCTGGCAGGTGCCGCCGCCGATGCCCGAGATGACCTCGGTGCCGTTGTACTCGGGCGCCTTGAAGAAACCCCGCTCTACCGTGCGCGGGCCCACCACCTCGTTGAACGATACGGTCTGGCCCGGCTTGACCTCGAACCCGTCAAACGCCTGCAGCGCGCGCCGGATGTTCTTGGTGCGGTCGCTGCTGCTGGCCTTGGTGGACGTGGCGTAGTCGACGATCAACTGGGTGTTCTGCAGCGTGTCCTCGGTGGTGCGCGCAGGCTTGAGCACATGCGTCTGAAGCGCGATTTCGGCCCCGCTGCCCTCGCGGATTGCCGCGTCGAGCGTCGATCGCAAATCCTCCACCGACAGCCCCAGCCCGTCCCGGGACGGCTCCACCGTCAGCTGCTCGTTCGGGCCGGGGATCACCGTCGCCTCGACCGCCGGCACGCTGAGCTCGCCCGCGATGTCCTCGAGGAACTGCGTGAACATCGCCTCGTCGTAGACGATCTCGCTGTCATAGTATTTCGGGCTGGCCTTGAGGAGCTCGGCCTGCTCGCGCTTTTCGCGCGCGGTACCGGTCTTCCCCCAGTTCCAGGCCTGCTGCAACTGCGCCTCGGCATCCTCGCTCAGGTGCGCGCCGAACTGCGAGGGCGTGAACGTCCACTGCCGGTCCCCATGGGTCAGCGTGAACGTGCTGTTCAGCCGCTCCTGCACCCGGCCCAAGACCCGCTGGGCGCCCTCGTCGTAGCTCATGCCGCCCAGGGACACCCCGCCCACATACACGCCCTCGCAGAACCTGTCGTCCGCGGGCCCGCGCGTTGCAAAGCGGATGAGCAGCACGATGGCGAACGTCACCGCCGCGATCACGGCGGCCATCTTGAAAAGGCCCAGCAGGCCCCCGCGCGTGCGCCGCTTCCGCCGGCGCGCCGCCTCAGTAGAAGACATCGCCCTGGCAATCCTCCTTGATCCCTCGCATCCGGCTGCGGCCGTATGCGAGGGGATTGGGTCACGAGGCCGGATTGGATTTTTGGCCGGGCGGACAAGCCGCCCTTGGTGGGAATCCATTTGCACCGGCAGAGTCATCTTTATTATACCACAAACGCGGCAAGCGGTGAAGGACCTATTTTGCCTCGTCTTCCTCCGCTTGCGCGCTTTTGCCGCCCATGAGCGCGAGGAACTCCGCCCGGTCGAGCTTTTCCTTTTCGAGCAGCGCCTCGGCCAGCCGGTCGAGCTCGGCGCGGTGCTCGGTCAGCAGGTGCTCGGCGCGCTTGTAGCAGCCGCTCAGCAGCGCGCGCACCTCGGCGTCCACCTCGGCGTTGACCCGCTCGGAGAAGCTGGAGCGCGACTGGGAAAAGTCGCGGCCCAAAAACACCTCGTGGTCGCCGCCCAGGAAGATCGGGCCGAGCTTGTCGCTCATGCCGTACTCGGTCACCATGTCGCGCGCGATGCCGGTGGCGCGCTTCAAGTCGCTGGTCGAGCCGGTCGATACGTCGCCCAGCGCCAGCTTTTCGGCGCAGTGGCCGCCGAGCAGGCCGGCGATGCTCGCCGTCAGCCGGCGGCTGGACGCGTGGCGCACCTCGTCGGGCAGGTACATGGTATAGCCGTCCGCGCCCTTGCCGCGCGGGATGATCGAAATCTCGTGTACCCGGTCGCACTCGGGGATGAAGTTCATGACCACCGCGTGACCGGCCTCGTGATAGGCGACGAGCTTGCGGTCGCGTTCGGTGATCTGATAGCTCTTTTTCTCGGGGCCGGCGCTCACCTTGGTGGTGGCCTCCTCGAGCACGGCCATGGTGATCTTGCCCTTGCCCGCGCGCGCGGTCAGGATCGCGGCCTCGTTGAGCACGTTTTCGAGGTCGGCGCCGGTGAAGTAGGGCGTGCGGCGCGCCAGCACCCTGAGGTCTACGTCGGGGCCCATGGGCTTGCCGCGCGCGTGCACTTTGAGGATCTCCTCGCGTCCCTTGACATCCGGGTAATTCACGGTAATCTGGCGATCGAACCGGCCCGGCCGCAGCAGCGCCGGGTCCAGGATGTCGGCGCGGTTGGTCGCCGCCATCACGATCACGCCCTCGTTGTGCTGGAAACCGTCCATCTCCACCAGCAATTGGTTGAGCGTCTGCTCGCGTTCGTCGTGGCCGCCGCCGAGTCCCGCGCCGCGCTGGCGGCCCACCGCGTCGATCTCGTCGATGAACACGATCGCGGGCGAGGATTTCTTGGCCTGGTCAAACAGGTCGCGCACGCGCGACGCACCCACGCCCACGAACATCTCGACGAAGTCGGAGCCCGATATCGTGAAGAACGGCACCCCGGCCTCGCCCGCGACCGCGCGCGCCAGCAGCGTCTTGCCGGTGCCCGGCGGGCCCACGAGCAGCACGCCCTTGGGGATGCGCGCGCCCAAGTCGGTGAAGCGCTTGGGATTTTTGAGGAACTCGACGATCTCTCGCAGTTCCTCCTTTTCCTCGTCCGCGCCCGCCACGTCCTCAAACGTGACCTTGAGCGCGGCGGGGTCGGTCAACCGCGCGCGGCTGCGACCGAAGCTCATCACGCCGCTCTTGCCGCCGCCCGCCTGGCTGCGCATCATCATAAACCAGAGCGTGCCCACCAACGCCACCGTAATCAGCAGCGGCAAAAACTCCTGCCACCAGGGCGCGCCCGCCGGCGGCTCCACCAGTATGTCGAAAGCATAGTCGGTGGACACCACTTCGCTCGCCGGTTTGCTGAGCTTCTTGGCGTAGATCACGTTCACGTCGGCATAAAACCGCTCGGCAGAGGGGATGTTGGCCTTTATGTCATAGCGCCGCCCGAACTGCTCTACCGGGATGGCGCTGTCCACAAGGCGGCCGACCAGCTGGTTGCCGGTGATTAGCACGTTGGTCAGCCTGTCTTCCTCAATCAGCTTGAGCACGCCGGTGTAATTGTAAGGCGTGACCACGTCGCGCGGCCGCGTACCGGACATCTGCACCACCATGAGCACCATCGCCACCAGCAGCGCGTACATCAGCGGGCCCTGCCATCTGCGCATTGTGTTTCGATTCAAATCGCAATTCCTTTCCCGGCGCTCATGCGCGCGCATTTCATTGCATGGGTTATTGGTAAACCTCCGGCTTAAGAACGCCGATCATCGGAAGTTCCCGGTAGCGTTCGGCGTAGTCCAGCCCGTAGCCCACCACGAATTCGTCGGGCACCTCGAAGCCGCAATAATCGACGTCCACGTGGGCTCGGCGGCGGCTGGGCTTGTCGAGCAGCACGCAGATCGAGATCGATTTGGCCCCGCGCGAGTTCAGGTTGTCCTTGAGGAAGCTCAGCGACATGCCGCTGTCGACGATGTCCTCGACGATGATTACGCGCCGACCGGTGATGTCGCGGTCGAGGTCTTTGAGGATGCGCACCACGCCGGTCGACTGGGTGGCTCTGCCGTAGCTCGATATGGCCATGAAGTCCATCTCGACCGGCACGCTGATCGAGCGCGCCAAGTCGGCCAGGAACACGACCGCGCCCTTGAGGATGCCCACCAGCACCACGCCCTCGTCCGCGAAATCGCGGCTGATGGCCTCGCCCAGCGCGGCCACGCGCGCCTGAATCTGCTCCTCGCTGAACAGTATCTTGCATAGATCATCGGTCAAGCGGTGCGTTCCCATCGTTCAAATCCTCCCTCGTCCATGTCAGGCGGCATGCGCCCTCCGTATCCTTTGAAATCGCCACGCCCTGGGCGATCGCCGCTCCGGGCAGCCAGAGTACCTCGTTGCCTCGCGCGACGACGGCCATCCAGTCGCGCAGCGGGCGGTCGATCTTCCGGTCGATCATCACGTCCGACAACAGCCGCCCGCCCGGCGCGCCCAGCATCCTCATCCGATCGCCGGGCCTGCGTGTGCGCAGCACCGCGCCCGTAAGCGCCGCCGCGTCCAGCACCTGCGAAAGCGGATCGTCACGCACGGGAACCGGTTCGGCGGGCCGCATCGACAGATGTCCGATGCCGGGCAGCCGAGCGCCGTCCGCAAGCGCCGCCGCCGCCGGCGGCCGGGCGTCCGGCCTGATGAAATAGAGCCACTCGCCCGCGCGTTCGGCCGTAAACCCCGTAAGCGACAGCGCGCCGCGCGCCTGCCCATAAAGCGCCATCAGCCGCTCAACGCCCTCAAAATCCGCGCCGCTGAGCCGCCAAAGTACGCGCCGCAAGATCGCCGGATGCGCGTCTTGCACGAACAGCCGCGACCCGAAGGGCAATGGCTGCACTCCCCGCATAATCAGGGCGTGTGCTTCGCGGATCATGTAATCGTCCTCGTCGGCCGCAATCGCCGCAAACCGCGAAAGCGCCGCGGCCGCGCCGGGGTAGACCGCTTCAAGCGCCGGCAGCACGCGGTGCCGCACGGCGTTGCGCGCCGTGTCGCACGCGGCGTTGGTCGCGTCCTCGCAAAAATCCTGCCGGCGCGCTGCCAGAAAATCCAGAATCTCGCGACGGCTGACCTCGAGCAGCGGCTTCGCCCACATCCCGACCCGCGCGCGCATGCCGGCCGCGCCGTGCACGCCGCCGCCGCGGCCCAGGTGCATCACAACGGTTTCGGCCTGGTCGCCCAGGTGGTGTGCGGTGGCGATCGCGGTCGCCCTGTCCGCTTCCATCGTTCGAAGCAAAAACGCCCGCCGCGCCGCACGCGCCGCGGTCTCCAGGCCCTCTTGGCGCTCGGCAGCCAACGCGGGCACGTCCTCGCGCGCACAGATCAGCTTAACGCCGATCCGCTTACACAGCGCGCGGACGAAGCGCTCGTCGCGTTCGGCGTCCTCGCCCCGGATCATGTGGTTCAGGTGCGCCGCGGTCAGTTGCCAATCGCCGCGTTCGGCAAGCGCAAGCAGCAGCGCCACCGAATCCGCGCCGCCGGAAAGGGCGACGATCACCCGCTCGCCTGTCTCCAGCACTGGCAAAACCCGCATAGCGACCTCCATTGCGTCCCCGATTTTATCATGATACGCGAATTTACGGGCCAATGCAAGGAAGTTCGTGTGAACAATGGACGTGCAAAAAGAACAGCCGCGCAGCGGGCGTCTGCACGGCTTGCCGTCCGATGGATGCGGGCATGGTTGAGGCAGGAATAACGCCGATTTCACCGCCACGCAAGCGCCCTTTATCGCGCGGGGCTTTGTGCGCCGGGAGGACTCGCCGTTTGGACAATTGGAGCCCTTGGTTCCACAGGCTTTGCGGCGAAGATGTGCGGGATTGTCGGTCAGAAGCTGTCCGACGCAGGCCGCCGCCATGCCGGTCTCACGTCGTAAAAGCGGACGAGCAGCCGGGCCGGCGTACGCTTGCCGCCCGATTCGCGAACGGCTCCGGATGATTCACGCCGGGTCTATTTCATCCGCAACGACGTGGAAATACGGCGTACCGTCCTCTTCGTAGCGTTCAAAGATTCCGGAGATTTCAAACCATGCCCCGGGAGCCGGGTGGGATGCGTCCTGACTGGACAGCACATATTCGACGCCCTGCGCGCAACAGGAGGAGGCATCGGTAACGACAATGTAGTGATAAGTCGTATCGGTTTCATCGAGATAGCTTTCATCGGCGATACCCTTGAGCCTGATGCGCCGGCCCACATAGTCGTCGGGCGCGCCAAGAATGTTGACCAAGTAGGCATATGCCGACGTTTTGCCCATCTTGGTCAGGTCAATATCGATGGAGGGCTCCGCCACCGCAGGCGCCTCGACGACTTCGGGTATCATCGCAGCGCCTTCGGGTGGCGTTGTCGGCGCAGCAGGCGGGGTATCCTGTCGTCCGCAGCCGGAAAGCAGGAGCGCCGTCATCAGCATGACCCATGCAATTGCCTTTTTCACCCTCTCGCCCTCCCAATCTTTCCGATGATGCTGAAAATGAGAAACGCCAGAATATCCACGGCGACGATCGTCGAGCCGACCGGGGTAGAAGCGACGACGGAGAAAAGAATGCCGACCGCCGCACACACCACCGACAGGAGCGTCGAACACAGGATCACGCCCTTATAGCTTTTGCAGACGCGCATGGCGGACAGCGCGGGAAAGACGATCAACGCGGAGGTCAACAGCGACCCCACCAGCTTCATCGCCAGCACGATGATGACGGCGGTGACCACGGCCACCACCGTATCGTAGAGGCCGGCGCGCGTGCCGGTGGCCGAGGCGAAATCCGCGTCGAATGTGATCGCGAAGATCTTGTTATACAGCAGCGCGAACACGCCCACAACCACCGCCGACATGATGACGGTCAGCCAGACTTCAAAGGCGGTCAGCGTGAGGATGGAGGTGGAGCCAAACAGCGTCGTACAGACATCGCCCGACAGGTTTGCCGCAGCCGAGAACACACTGAGCGCCAGATACCCCAGCGCCAGCGCTCCGACCGATATCATCGCCAGCGCCGCGTCGCCGCGTACCTGGCGCTTTTCGTTTCGGCGCAGCAACAGGATGGCGCTCAGGATGGTGATCGGCATCACGACGACCATATCGCCGGCCACGCTGAGGATCGCGGCGGCCGCCGTCGCGCCGAAGGCTACGTGGGAGAGTCCGTCGCCGATGAAGGACAGCCGCTTGAGCACCAGCGTGACCCCCAGGATCGACGCGGACAGCGCGATCAGCACGCCGGTCAGCAGCGCGTACCGCACGAAGGGGAAGGTAAAGTAAAAGGTCAGCGTTTCAAAGAAATTGCCATTCATCCTTGCGCGCCCCCTTCCGCGCCGAGGAACAATCGACCGACGTCGCTTTCGAGATAGTCCGTCGCCGTGCCGAAGAAGCGCGGGCGATTGGAGAGGTGCAGGATGTGGCTGGCTTCGCGCGCCGCCGCTGTGACGTCGTGGGAGATCATGATGACGGTGACCGCGTCGCTGTTGAGCTGCCGAATGAGCGCATACATCTGTGCCGATGCGGCGGGGTCGAGGCCCGAAACCGGCTCGTCCAGCAGCAGCAGTTTCCGCGTGGCGCAAAGCGCCCGCGCCAGGAGCACGCGCTGTTGCTGACCGCCGGAAAGTTCTCGGTAACAGCGTTTTTTCAACGGCCCGATGCCCAACTCTTCCATGTTGCGCAAGGCCAGCGCGCGCTCCTCGCGGTTGTAAAACGGCCTCATGCCTGCGCGGTTCAGGCAGCCGGAGACGACGACCTCCTCCACGCAAGCCGGAAAGTCGCGCTGGACGTGGGTTTGCTGCGGCATGTAGCCGACCTCGTTTTGCTTAAGACCGTTTGAAAAACGGATGCTGCCGGAGATCGGCGCGTTCAGGCCCAGCAGTGCCTTGACCAGCGTGCTCTTGCCCGCGCCGTTTTCCCCGACGATGCACAGGTAGTCGCCCCGCGACACGCCGAAGCTGATGCCTTCGGAGACCACCTTACCGTCGTAACCCAGTGCCAGATCTTTGCAGATTAGTTGTTCCATGTCCATCCCTCTATCTTGTTGCGGGACGCCATATCGCCGGAGCGCACGGCGTCCCTGCCCGTGGAATCAGTTCAGCGCGTCTTTCAACGCCGCGAGATTTTCTTCCATGAATCCCAGATAGGAGGCGCCCGCGGCCACATCCTTTGCCGTCACGGACTGAATGGAGTTCATCGTGACGATCTTCTGATCCTTGCTTTGCGAGTTGGCGACCACCGTTTGCGCGATGGCATGGTTCGTGCCCTCGATGGTCAGCACGACGGGCAGCTCCAGTTCATCCACCTTGCCGGACAGGAAGGCGACGGTCTCGAAACTGACCTCGGTCTCGGCGGAGCAGCCGACGAAGGCGGCGTAGTAGCCCAGCTTATAGTCGTCTGTCAAATAGCGGAAGGGGAAGCGGTCGGCGAACAGCAGCGTTTTGCGCTGGGCGGCATCGACCACCGCCTGATAGCGCGCGTCCATCTCGGCGAGCATTCCGGCGTAGGCGTCGGCGTTGGCCTTGTAGGCGTCGGCGGTGTCGGGCTTGATTTCGCAGAGCGCATCGCAGATGGCGGTCACCAGCGTCTTGGCGTTTTTCAGCGACAGCCATACGTGCTCGTCGTATTCGGCTTCGCCGTGGTCGTGACCGTCGCCATGCTCATGGCCGTGATCGTGTTCCTCCGCCTGCATGCCCTCCACATGTTCTTCTTCCTTGGCCTCCACGCTCGCCAGCAGGGAAATGGCCTTCAGGTTCGGATTGTGGGCGGTTTCCAGCACTTCTTCGACCCACTTGTCGGACTCGCCGCCGACATAGATAAACAGGTCGCAGATAGAAATCGCGGCGATGTCTTGAGCCGTGGGTTGGTAGTTGTGCAGATCGACGCCATTGTCCAGCAGCAGCGTGAGCCGCACCTCATCAGCCTTGTCGCCCAGAATCTGGCGTGCCCAGTCATACTGCGGGAAGGTCGTGCAAACGATGCTCAGCGGCTTGGCTTTTTCCGCGGCGAAACCGGGAACGGAGGAAAGGGAAAGCGCCAACAGGCAGACGCACAGGCGCGTCATTATCTTTTTCATGAATATTCACCTCATATCGAATTTGGGGGACATGAAACAAGGTACTCGCCGAACAAGGCCAATACCAGGTTCAAGGTGAATATTCAAATCAATTCAGCAGTTTTACCTTCAAAGAAACGAGGGTGGTCGGGCGGGCATGGGGAGCCGACGCCGGCCGCCCAAATTGCGCAGCCAGCATTTCGGGCAGGAGCAGTCCTAAGAAGATAAGCAGCCCCACCAGCGAACGGAGCAGGTTTCCGCATGCGGCCATCGCGTCACAAACGAGGCAGTGGTTGCCCGTGCAGTCATGCTCGATATGTGTGGACAAGAAAACACCGGCCAAAAGCAGGGCCGCGACAGTCACGCCGCAGATGAATATGGCGGTCAATTTCTTCGCGCGCATGGCCGTCCCTCCTTCCCCCTACTTCAAGCCGCACTTGGCGCATCCGCCGATCAAGACCGTGCCGGACATATCAAGCGACAGATTCCCATTTTCCCGCAAGAGCCTCGCGATGGCGTGAGAAACGCCCGAATCCAGATGCGTCAGCGCGTTGCACTGCTTGCATTGCAAATGCAGATGGGAAGCGCAAGCCGCTTTGTCGCGGTACCGGTAGGCGCTGCGGCGCTTGTCGGCCAGAAAGCGGCGCTGTACCGCCCCATCGGCCTCGAGGTCGGAAACCGTGCGGTAGATCGTACTGCGCGAGGGCGCCATCATCCCCGCTTGCGCATGGAGCGCCTCCGCGATCTCGTCTATGGTAAAAGACCGGTCGGGATGCGATTCAAAGAAAGCGATCAGCATATTCCGCTGCTGCGTTCGATATCCGGTCATCACAAAACCGCCTTTCGGGACTCAATCGCATAATCTGAAACTCATTCCTAATTATACCGCCGATTTTTTGATTTGTCAAGCGGCATTGTGCGCGCCCGGAATGATCCGGCGCTGCGTGGGCACCGTTGTGCGGGCTTGGTTTCCGCGCGGCTATCCGCTTTGACCGGGCGGTGGAATTCCAACAGAACCTCTGCTATACTGTGTCTGTTGCGACGGGGAATGGGGGGTATCAAGTGCCCAATCAAGGTAATTTGATGAAAAAGATCGTCATAATCGACGGGCAGGGCGGGAAAATAGGTTCCTTGTTGACAGGCCGATTGAAAAAGGAATCGGGGCGGTATGAATTGTACGCCCTCGGCACAAACAGCATAGCCACGGCCGCCATGCTGAAAGCCGGCGCGGACTTTGGCGCGACCGGGGAGAATCCCGTCATTGTGAACTGCCGCGACGCCGATATGATCGTCGGGCCGATTGACATTGTCGCGGCGGATTCGCTTTTCGGGGAAATAACCCCGGCCATGGCTGTCGCGGTGGGGCAAAGCCGCGCTCAAAAGGTGCTTTTGCCGATTGACCGTTGCGACCATTACGTCGTCGGCGTACAGGATTTGCCAATTCCCGAATTGGTAGAAGCAGCCGCGAGGCATATCGTGAGCGTTTTGGAGAATGCGTCTTGGACAGGCGTGTGAGTATCGTCTCGGGGAGAGACCATTGATGAGTGGGCAGTTCCGAAGACGGGGCGGGACAGCCGGGGTCAAGGCTGGGAGAAGCCGACAAAGCCAAGGGCTTGTGGCGGGATGGAAGGGATTTCGGGCGGCATGACGGCTAGGACCAAGTATGGTTAGGGCAGTGTTCGCCCGCCTTTCTACATCGTAAATTCCGGCAGTGCCGCTTTTCTTGTTTCCGACATAGGATAGATTGGATCAAACACAGGGGGATAATCCCATGCCAGAAAGCAGATGCCCCGGGAGGCTGTATAAACTCAAGGCCAGAGCCTGCCTCCCGCTTATGATCTTGCCCTATACGAAAGCCGGCAGGACGCGCGTCTATTGTTGCGGGGTGCCCGAGGTGATCCTGGACAACCAATGCTGCGGCGACATCGCCGACGGCGGTTGCAACTACATTATCCGTCAACACTTGTGCGTCGACATCCCGGTTCGGATCAATGCCTCCGCTTTCGCGGGCGATCCTTACATAATCTGCTCGGATTATGATAAAACCAACGGAGGGGAACAATCATGAGTTGTTGTCCGAAAGCGGCCAGTAGCGCATGCGCATCCACAATTGATTACACGAACGTCCCGGGAGACAAAATCCTCCCGTTTGAATTCGCGCTGGACCCGAGCTCGATTCTGTACCCGACTCCCGGACAAAACCAGCGGTTTATCTATACCATTACAGCTCACGGGATGAATACCAGTGACTATGCAGATTTGAGCCACTTTCTGCTGGTCGTCTGTTCGGATATCACGGAGGAAATGCTTCGGAACGTAACCGTCACGATCAACGGTGTGCCGCAGAATGTCGTCATAGGCACGAACGTCGAAATCATGCCTCCGGATCATCCGGACAACCAAACCGGCTGCCCTGGACTGAAATTCAATTTCGGGCTGAACAAGGTCGATGGCGTCATGGTGGTCAGCTTTGAGTTGAGCGTACCCCATCCGATCGGACCGGTGACGGTCTGCGTCTACGGGGGGCAGACTACGCAAAACAGCCTGGCGATTTGCGGCCCGGTATGCGGTGAGGTGGAAACGACCTGTCCGGCCGTCGGCTATCAGCGCGCCAGCGTCTGCGTCCCTGTGACCGTCACGCCGTTCGCGAGCGTCGGGGATACCACGACGTACTGCTGTGGTGATCCCGTCATAACAAACGGCCTTTCGATCTGTCCCGGCGTAACGCGCGGAACCTGCACGTTTACCATCACGCAGGAAGTATGCATCGCTGTGCCGGTCGCCTTCGGCGCGACGGCGTCTGTGGGCGATTATGCGGTTCAGTGCCTGGGCGTCGGCGACGCAACCACATGTGCGGATTGCCAGAGCGATTCGTAAGATCGGCGAGCAATGCCAATCGGAATCATTCCCGCGTTTTTGATTCCGATTGGTATACTTCCCCATCGCATGATTCCGCCGGTTGCCTGCCCTCCAGCTTACGACGCCTTTTATAACGGTACAGCTGCCGGTCGGCTTCTGCCACAACCTGTTCAATCCCTTCGCGCGATTTGTCATAAATAGCATGGCCAAACGAGACCAACGGAATCTTGGGGTCTTGCTTGCGTAAAACGTTCATGTTCTTCAAAAACAGAGTCTCCGCATCCCGAATGGCTTTCTCATCTGTTGATTCACTCAACACACAGAACTCGTCACCCCCTATTCGGTGGCATAAACCAATCTTGGCGCATGAAACCCGTATGCCGGCGGCCACCTTCTTAAGGCACGCATCTCCATATGGATGTCCGTATTCATCGTTTTTCTGCTTGAAATCGTCTACGTCAAAAAGGATGACCGCACCATGTCCTCTAGCCTCCAGCCGTTGCAGATGGTATTCATATGCTTGCCGATTGAAGAGATTTGTCACGGCGTCGTGCTTTTCAAGCAACTCGTTATAATACGCATAATACATGACCATCGCGAGCGTTACGCTTATCCAGGCCGAGCGTACCGACGGCCATAGGATTTGCATCGTCGATCCGGCCAAGACCAAAAAGAGTATCCAGAATAAAACGAGCTTGGTTTTATTTTGGTAAACACTTATGACATGCAACGTTTTCATCAGGAGGAACACCATGCTCAAAAGGTACGAAATGATAAAAACAAAAAAATAAGGGCCGCGACAATAGCTGTTGTCTGGCGAAACGAAGAATATGAAGCCATATATCGGCGACAGTACCGTCAGAACAATGTTGATTACCGCAGGAAGAAACGCAAGAGCGCTCCATTTCGAGCCCCAATTATCATCAAACGCCATGGCAATCAGATTCGGGACAAATGGCGATAGGCCAAACCCAAGAATGCAAAAGGACACATTCAGCAAACGATAAGCCGTACCTGGTACGCCAAAATAGGATGTGCCCATCTCCGCGAGGATGACAACAGCGATCGCCAGAATCGCGCGCAAAAACGAGTTTCGCATTTTTGCGCTGAAAAGGCTGTTTTGATGTACCATACATCCCAGAATGGACATAGACATTACACCTACGGAACCCAGCGCCAAATCGTTGCCCATCACGTTGCTTCCTCAAACCCCGTCCCATAGTCACTGTTTATACGCATTGGCGCCTTTGCCGTCCATTGCATGAATTGACCAACTTTCGCAAATATCAACCAACTGCGGTAAACGGGAGACCCCCAGGCGACTTGTTCAGACCGATTCCAGTGTAGCCTCCCATCAGGGTTTTGTCAATCTTACCCGTACCATAAACGCGACGGTTTACACCCCTATAATGATGAAAGGCCGAGACGCAAGCCATAAGCACCCGTATCAGCGGTTTCGTCGAAATCCGCGTAGACGCCGGCGGTACGCCCATTCGTTGTTTTCCGGATGTGCTCCGAGCGGGAGCGCGCCCGCGCCGACTGGCTGTGCAGCGCAACTTGACCGGGGCGTTCGGTCCCTGACGGAGGGCGGCTGCCAGCGACTTGCGTTTTGCGCCGGTTGCGCTGCGGGTGATTCTCATTGGGTGTGCCCTCCTCAATTTCTTTGGTAAGCACATATTCGCTCAAAACCGCAGAAAAATCAAGATAAATATTTGTGTACAAAAAAGCCTCGATTTTTCGAAGCCTTTCCGCGGCATAGAGTCGCCGTTGGAACAAAATGACATTTGTCGGCGCCTAATTGTTATATTGTTTTGGAGGTGTATGCCATGAGGAAGGCCATCTTGGCGGTACTGATGCTGTTGTGCGCGTTGACGGCCCTCGCAGCCCCGCAGACCGATTCGCTGTCAAAGGCGGAGGTAGACATGATGCTGGATACCGGTCTTACGACGCTGGGGGAATACGCGCAAGCACTGAGCGCCCGGTATTTCACCTGGAATTACCTGGGCGCCGCGACCGGAGAGACCGAGTTTACGCTGGATGTGCCCGGCGGCGCGGTTACGCTGAACGTGTCCGAGGCGTCCGCTTACCAAGACGGCGCCGGGGGCCTCGTCGGCGCGGATCAGATCGCAAATGACGTGCTGGCACTGCCGGCGCGCCTGACCGGCTGCGTATGGGAGAACCGCGCGCTGACCCGGGTATACGCTCCGGGCGGCTTGAAGATCGGCGACAATGCGGATGCGCTGAAGGCTGCTTTTCCGCAGGCGGAAATTTCCGATATCTCCGAATACGACATCGGCTTTGAGCAACGCGCCCGCCTCCGCTACGCCACGCCCGATGATTGGAAGGAATACTACCTCGTCGATTGCTATCTGGCCGACGGCCGCATTGCGCTGATCCGCTACTCGCACTGGACTGATCCGGAGTGATCCCGCGCGCAACGGAAGGGTGGGCGGCCTATTCGCGCGAGGCCGCCTTCTTAATGAGGTCGGCGTCATTCGTAAAGGGATTTCCCGTCCGGCGAAACCCAGAGGTTGGATGACGCAATCCGATAATCTTCACCCCAAACGTTGAGCGGAATCGTCTGCTCCTTGCGGTGCGCCTGGCTGTCAAAGCGCATACCGCTTCCCAGGCGGAAGGTGTAGTCGTAGCCAAGTACGCAGAAGGCTTCGGCCGTGTTCCTCAGTCCCTCAAATGCGCCTCTGCACACCTTCACCCAGTGACGCGCTCGTAGAGCGGCATGTTCATATAGAACTCGAACAGCATAGGCCTGTGCGGCTTCTGCCCGCGCGCGGCCTTGAGGATTTGGCCAAAGTCCGTCACGCTTTCCCGTGCGTTCACTCCCTCGCGAGGAGCTCGTCGATTAGCACGTCGCAGGTCATCAGCATGCGAGGCAGGTGCAGCGGGCCCTTGAAATAGTTGCCCTTCACGATGGGCAGTTGCCTGGTGTTGTCCTTGTGCAGGTATCCAAGCCACTCCGGCCCCTCATCGTCTTTGAAATACCGGAAAGCATAGTCTGTGATCGTTTCGAACCATTCGGCCCATTTTTCGTCGCCCGTCGCCGCGTAGGCCATCAGCGTCGCGATGACCGCCTCGCATTGCGGCCACCAGAGCTTCATGTCATGCTCGTACTGTTCCGGCGGGTAGCCCAACCGGTCCACGAAGTACACAAGGCCGCCGTTCTCTTTGTCCCACCCGAGGTCCAACGACCACTCCAGGATGGAAACGGCCTTACGGGTCAGGGCCGCGTCGCCAAAATACCGCGCCTCGTTCAGCAGGAACCAAGCCGCCTCGATGGAGTGACCGGGGTTGACCACGCGCCCTATCGGGATGTCCAGCAATGGTTGACCGCCCCGTCCCACGGTTTCGAACAGGCACCGGTGCTCTTCGCTGTAGAAGTATCCGGTGACGTCCTGGATGTACTCCTTCACGCACGCGTCGTAGCACGCGGCATTTTCGGCATCGCACCGCCGCATGACATTGGATACGTTGAGCATAATCATCGGCCCGGCAAGCGCGCGGGTCTCAATGGTCGCGGGCTCATATTTCGGGTACACCCGGTGCGGGTCGGCGGCGGGGTCCTTATAAATCTTCAGTACAACGCCATACATGTCGCGCGCCTTTTGAAGCGCCGCACCGTCGCCGGTCAACAGCGCGTACTCGGCAAAGCCCATGATGTAGAAAGCCTCCGAGAAGAAGTACCGCCGCTTGCGCGCGGGCCTTCCATCGTTGGTGACCAGGAAGAACATGCGCCCGTCCGTGTCGATGCAGTGTTCGTCCAGAAACGTCTTACAGCTTTCGGCAGCTTTCAGCCAGTCTTCCCGAGCGCCATACTGAGCGCAAAGGCGGCTAAGCGTCCACATGAAGCGCCCCTGGGCCCAGACGCTCTTGAGTGAGGAGCAACGCTCCCCATTTCGGGCCAGGTAGGTGTATATGCCTCCATAAACCTGGTCCCAACCGTGCTCCAACCAGAACGGAGCGCTGTCTTCCAGGAGTTCCGCGCGAAATTTCCGCTGATAGGCCGCCAACCGTTTCTTGTCCAAGGGATACACTCCTTTTCTCGTTGGAACGCTCGCGTCTTTCCGCCCTATCCCTTCACGGCGCCCATCGCGAGGCCCTGCACGAAATCCCGCTGCAGTGCGAACGCCAATACGGCCACCGGCACCAGCATCACCGCCGAAGCAGCCGCCATCGGCCCCCAATCAAGTCCCCGGTCCGTGATAAACCCGGCGATGACCACCGGCAGCGTCTTGGTCCTCTTGATGGTCAGGATCACCGCGAATAGGAACTCGTTCCAAGTGGCCACGAACGTCAGGATCGCCGAGGCGATCAGCCCGGGCTTTGTGATCGGCATGATGATGCTCCAATATCTCCGGTAAAAGCCCGCGCCGTCCAGCATGCCGCTTTCCTCCAGTGAGAAGGGGAGCTGTTCGAAAAAGCCCATCATCAGCCATATGACCATGGGAAGGTTGAAGCTGGTGTTCATGACGATCAGCGCAAAGCGGGTGTCCATCAGCTTCAGCGCCCGCATGACCATGTAGATCGGGATGGCGGTCGCGATAGCCGGGTACATCTTCTGCACCAGGAACCACAGCCCGAAGAGGTTCTTTGCCTTGCGCCCGATGGGCCCGCGAGCCAGCGCGTAGGCCGCCATACTGCCGACGACGATACACAACAGCGTGGTAACGGCGGCGATGATCAGGGAGGACATGAACGAGGAACCCAGCTGGCTTTTGGCGAACACATCCCGGTAGCTGTCCCAGGTGAACTGGGTGGGCACCAGCACGGGCGGGTTAGCCAGATAGTCGCGCTCCAGCTTGAACGAGCTGGTCGCCAGCCAGTACAGCGGGAACAGCACAGTCAACATGCTCAGCGCCACCGACATCACTGCGAACACCAGCGTATTCCAGGCGCTGGTAGAGAGCATCGGGTCGGTAAAGATGCGCGCGTAGTTGTCCCAGCCGATGAACAGCGGCACCGCCTTGGGCAGGTTCATTTTGAAGCGAAAGAAGCTCAGGTACACCGAGTAGAGGAGCGGCATCAGCGCCGTGATCGCGAGGAATATACACGCGGGCGCAAGAAAGGACCAGGCTGCCCGCCTGTCGCTGCGCTTGCTGGCGTTGAGGGATCTTGAGCCGGCTTTCATGGGGCAGCACCTCCAAGATTGCGTTGCACGGGGGCCAATGCCCGATTGACCCCCGCGACAATCCTCGCCTTGTGCTAATGGTTGTAGTTCTTGACGCCTTCCTCAATGGGATTCATGGTCAACGCCTGCTCAAGGCCGGCCTTCATGTTGGCGATTGCGGTCTCCTCATCGGTCTGGCCGGCAAGGTAGCCGTTGACGGCGGTGCCGATGGCGGTGTCCGCCTCAACGGATGCGGCCACGCGCCACCAGATCAGCGCGGTGTCCAGCGCGGTGCGCAGCGGGTACAGCCCGGCTTCTTTGATGGCGTCCTGCTCCCAGAAGGCCTTGCGGGGCGAGAAGATGTAGAACTGCTCGTAGAACGCCTGCTAGTTCTCCGGAGAGGTGTACATCTTGATGAACTCCCAGCCCAGGTCCTTCTTCTCGGAGGCGGCGTTGATCGCCACATCCCATGCGCTCAGGTTGGTGATGCCGTTCTTCTCGTAGGGGAAGGTGCCCAGCGCCCACTTGCCGACGATCTTGCTCTGCGCGGGGTCGTCGCCCTTCAGGGTGATGCCCAGCGTCGGCCAGGCATCACACACGGCGGCCTTGCCGTCCAGGAAGGCCGCGATGGCTTCTTCAAGGCCCCAGGAGAGTACGGCGGGGTCGGCGCAGGCGATCTGGCGTTTGCTGCTCCTGAGCGCCTCGCGGGCCTCGGGCGAATCGATGGTGATGTTCCAGTCCTCGTCCGCCCAGGCGCCGCCCATCGACCAAAGGATCGAGTCCCAGATTCCGCCATACTGCTCGCGGACGCCGGGGGTGGCCAGACCGTAGAAACCGTTGGCGGAATCGTTGAGCTTCTCAAGCAGCGCGCAGTACTCGTCCCAGGTCTTGGGCAGGCCCTCGGGGATCAGGTCGGTGCGGTAGGCCACCACCTGCGGGGTGTTGGCGTTGGGGATGCCGATCGTCGTACCCTGCCACTGTCCGGCCTGGCTGAACACGTTCTCGATGAATGCGGTGGTGTCGCAATTGTCCTTCTGGATGTATGCGTCGAGCGGCTCAAGGTACGGGGCGAACTCGCCGTCCCACTGACAGGCGACGTCGATTACGTCGTAAGAACCGGTGCCGCTGGTCAGATCCAGCAGCGCCTTGTCGTGCAGCGTGATGTAGGGGTAGTCCACGACTTCCAGTTTCGCGCCCGTCGCAGCTTCAAACTCGTCCGCGATGGACCGGGCAGCCTCGGCGTACACGCTGGACATGAAGAGCGCCGTCAGCGTCTGGCCCTCGTAGGGCTTCGCGCCAGACGCCATTGCCGTCGAGGTTCCGGCGAGCAGGCAAACGACCAAGACCAGGGCAATCCACACCGTCTTTTTCATAAGGCTTCCTCCCCTATTGAATTTTGCGGTGTTCCGCAAATCAGATTTTTGTGGGCGTTGCCCGGCGGCATATCCGGCAGCGCGGAGCATGCGCAATGCGCGAGACTTCCGGAGCGTGCTGGACGATCAGCGGGACGACCGGGATTCGGTCACAAGCTTCGCAATGGATGGCAGCCGGCGTTCGCTTCACCGGATTCATGCCATCAACACCTCCCTCCGGTTGGCCTTTTGACAGAGGTCGTCAAAGTACTTCTCACGAGCCGCATGCAGCAGTCCATGAATCCCGGCATGTTGGGATACGGACGCCAGGGAGATTTCGGGCGCGATAAGGGAACATCGGCCAAGCAGCCGATCCATTTCTTCCAGCATCGTAGGGCCGAACGGCAGGTAATCCCCACCAAAGACCACCGTTTCCACATCCAGGAGGCTGGCGAAGTTGAATGCCACCATCGCAATTGCCTCGCAGACCTCGCGCACAATGCGTGTCACCAGAGCATCCCGCTTCCGGTACGCATCCACCACATCCGAAAACCGGATCCGCTCCGGCGGTGGAAATCCGGGAGCGCCTTCGGCCGAAACGGCCTCCCGTACGCGTCGGATGAGCCCTTTGGTGCAGATGTCCTCCTCAATACCGACGGAGCGCGCGATGTGGTCTGTGTCCACATAGTTGTAGATCTCACCCGCTGCGAAGTGGCGCCCGGCGTAGAGCTGCCCGTCCAGAATCAGCCCGGCGCCAAACCCCAGCCCGCAGCTTATGTAGAGCATATTGTCCATGCGCGGATCGCCAGACAGCATTCGCTCACCCAGCGCGGCGGCGTTGATGTCGTTGATGGCCATGCTGTCCACCTGAAAGCGCTCGCGCATCGCTTCGCACAGGTTGATCGAGGCCCAGGGTGCGCCAGCGTATTTCGGGTTGCAGCCCAAGGGGTTGCCGTCGCTGTCGTATACGCCGGGGGACGCAAACGAGATAAAGACCAGATCCTGCCGTGTCAGGCTGCGTCGGTCGAGAAGCTGCCAGACGCCCTGGTTGACCGTTTCGATGTACGTTTCCATGCGCGTATCGGCCGGCGAGGGAATGCTCAGGGTTTCCATGATCTCGTTGTTCAAATCTCCCAACGCGAAGACCAATTCCGTGCGGTTCAGGTCGATCGCAATGATGTATCGGTGGTGAAAGTTGATGCGCAGCATTTTGGGTCGGCGGCCGCCGCCCTCCCCGCTCGCACCCTCACCGACCTCCTCTACAAGACCGGAGGCAAAAAACGGCGACAGGTTTTCGGAGATCGCGGGCTTGCTGATGCCCAAAAGCCTCGACAGCGAGGCCCTGGAAGTGGTCCCCTGCTGAAAGATCGCCCGCAGAATTGCCCGTTGGTTGTGCCCTCTGACGTCCGGACTTCCCGATATTTCCACAAATGACTGCGACATGACATAACTCCTAGTTAGTAATCCTTCTTAACTTTTACGCGCATATCATAACAAGAAATTTCGAGTTTGTCAACGGTTTGAATAATACATGGTTTATATTTTCCCGCTTTTGTCAATGACGCGAGGGTCTGTGTTAGAATACCGGACAGATGGGTAAGGCGTGACTGGCCGGGAATTGGCCGTTCGAGGGTTTGACAAGGAGCCTGCGCCGCCATGGGGGTCAGCGAAGGGTCTCCCTGCGAGGGGAATTGCCCCTGCGGGAAACTCCCTACCGAGCATCTCAAAGCAGCAGGAGGGTTCCCCATGTCCGGAATACGCAGGAAATTCGACGAAGGCTTAAGGAGGCCGTTCACCATGTGCGATTCTTCCGGGCGGAAGGCCGGGAACGCCATGTTCGCCTTCATTGGCTACGTCTGTGGGCCAATCGCCCCGACGCTCGCCGCTCAGCTTTTTGTCCGATTCCCTGCTGACGACCCGATAGTTTAGCCGATGTTTGCGTGGGCTTGACATTGGTTCATTGAAGCCGCATAATGAATGTAAATTCTAGGGTCACCTCGGGCATGCCGAGTGAATCCAAGATTTTGGAGAGCGACAGGCGGGCTTTTGCTGCGATGCGCATTCATGTCAAGCTGCTGATTTTGAGCTTTGCGCTGGTCGTAGCGCTGGTGGCGCTAACCGGTGTGATTTTCTATCGCTACAACGAGCGCGCCGCGCTGCAAAAGACCGCCAACGAGCTGTATACCGTGGCGGAAAAGCTGTCGCTGCAGGTGGAATCCCGTATCCAGCAGATCGACGTGGCGCTTTTATTCATACTGTCCGAACCGGACTTTCTATCCGCGCTGTCCACCTATACCATGCCGGGTCGGAGCGCCGAGCGCAACCGGCTGATCCTGGCAGACAGCGCCTCTGCGATCAACCGTCTGTTCAAGAGCTACGCGGTGGACAAGCACTTTCACCAGATCGTGCTCTTCGACGAGGTCGGCGACTACTTCTCCAGCAACTTCCGCGCCGCGACGCCGAGCCCGGTACGCGTGGCCGAGGTGATCGAGGGCATTTCCTGGATCGGTGACGCGGCGAAGCTCCAAGGGAAGCTGTTCCTGGTCGCGCCCTACCGCAATCCCTGGAGCGCGACGACGCAGCGGGTGTACGGCGCGGCCCGGGCGCTCAGGACGGTTTCGGGCGTCACCTGCTACATCGAGGTGCAGCGCGCGCAGGCGGAGCTGGACGAACTGCTGACGCTGGGCGGCTTCGAAGGGGTCGGCGTTGAGCTGATGGACGGCGGCGGCGTTTTCTACACGCCGGAGCAAGGGCGGCAGGGCGCGCCGGTGGGAGCCATCGTGGTCACCAGCGAAATGAACCGCTATGGGCTATACGCAAGGCTTACACTGGACTCTGCCGTGGTGCGGGCGGACCTCGCGCCCGGGGCGCTGCAGATTGTGCTGATCTGCCTGGTTGCGCTGATGGGTTCCTTCTTCTACATTTACTTCGCCACCCGCCGACTCATGCGCCCGCTGCGCACGCTGCAGGAGGCGATGGACCAGACCGCGCTGGATAACCTGGACGGACGGACCGCACCCCACAGCGTGGACGAGCTCAAGTCGCTCAACGAGGCGTACAACCGCCTGTGCGAGCGGCTGGGCGGCGCGGTGGACGACAAGATGCGCGCCCAGCGGTTGGAGTTGGAGGCGCGGCTGGACGCGCTTCAGGCGCAGATCGACCCCCATTTCTTGTACAATACCCTCAATGTCATCATGAACCGGGCAATGCAGACCGGCGACGAGGAGATCCTGACAATCTGCGCGGGCATCGCACATATGCTGCGCTACTCTACCGATACTGAGCGGCGGCTGGCGACGCTGGGCGAGGAGAAGGCGCACCTCGAGGCGTACCTTGCGCTGATGCAACAGCGGTTTCGTCACAGGCTCCATTACGTGGTGGACATTCCGGAGGATATGCTGGCCTTGCGCCTGCCGAAGATGACGCTGCAACCGCTGGCCGAGAACGCCATCCGGCACGGTTTCGCCCGCAAGGGGGGACGGATGGACGTGGAGGTGCGCGCGCGGGCAGACCGTGGAGCCTGGCGTGTTGAAGTGACGGACAACGGAGAGGGCTTCGGGGAAGAAGTCATGCAAGACCTGCAGCGGAAATTGAGCGCGGTGCGATCCGGTTCCTTCCGCCCCGGCGCGGAAGGGCTGTCCATCGGCGGCATGGGCCTGATTAACACATACGCCCGGCTACACTACCACTTCGGCTGCGCATGCCGTATGACCATATCCAACGAAGAATCGGGCGCGCGGGTGGAGATCCTGGTGCCGCCGAGAGAGGAGGGACGCGCTTGATCCGCGTGCTTTTGGTGGAGGACGAACCGGCATCGGCGGACTACCTTACCTCGGTCGTCCGGCGGATGCCCGACGTGGAACTGGTCGGTACCGCCGAGAACGGTGAGGAGGCGCTGACCGTGATGCGCAAGGACCGTGTGGATATCGTCGTCACCGATATCGCGATGCCGGTCATGGACGGCCTTGAACTGGCCGAGGCGGTGCGCGCCGCGTGGCCGCTGGTCCCGGTGGTCATCGTCAGCGGATACGAGCGGTTCGAGTACGCGAAGACCGCGCTGCGCTTCGGCGTTTCCGATTACCTCCTGAAGCCGGTGAAACCCGCCGAATTGCGCGACTGCCTGACGCGCCTTTCGCTGCGATTGGAGTTTTCGCGCAGGGCACAATCGGCGCTCGGCGCGGCGGCGCCAACCCGGGATGAGACGACGGCGCTCGACGCCGAGGCAGGGTGCGCCGTTCGAGACGCGCTCAGCCCGGCGGAGCTGCGCGAGAGGCTCGACAGGCTGATCGAGGAGCATGCCGCCCGCGCCCGCGCCGGGCATAGCGACCACGCCCGGGCGGATTTTGAGGCGCTGACCGGCTACATCGGGCGAAAGCTCGGCGAAAAGCTGACGCTGAAAGGCGTGTGCCGCGCCCTGGGCATGTCGCAGGCCACCGTTAGCCGCCTGTTCCGCAGCTACGCCCGCTGTTCCTTCGTGGAATACCTGACCGACCGACGCGTCGAGCGCGCGAAGGCGCTCATCGAGCGGGAACCCTCCCGCCGCATGAAGGAGATCGCCCGCGAGGCTGGATTTCCCGACCCATTGTACTTCAGCCGCGTGTTCCGCGCTGAAACCGGCTTGACGCCCACAGAATTCGCCAAGGCCTGTCGGCCGGGGGAAGGAACCGCCAAGCCCGATTGATTTGTCCATACCCCTGACTGGATTGTCCATTGACAGGCCGTCGCCCTTCGTGCTACCATCGCATTACATAATATGCGGAAAGGTGGCTTATTGAGTGAAGAAACTGTACATTCTGCTGATGACTCTGATCCTGATTGTTGCGTCTGCGAGCATTCCTGCATCTGCCGAAGGCACGACGCTGACGTTGCTGATCGACAATACCTCGCCCACGGTCGGCATCGAAGCGATTGCCGCGCTGGCGAAGGAGAAGCTGGGCATCGACCTCGAGATCGAAGTCCGCCCCGGCGGCGCCGAGGGTGAGAACGTCGTCCGCACCCGCCTGGCCGCCGGTGAGATGGCCGATCTGTGCTACTTCAACTCCGGCTCCCTCCTGTCCTCGCTCAACCCGGCCCAGAACTTTGTGGACCTGACCGACATGCCCTTCATGTCCACCTTCTCCGATTCCTATAAGGTGACCGTCACGGTGGACGGCAAGGTCTACGGCGTGCCTTCCGGCTCGTCGTTCGTGGGCGCTTGGCTGTACAACAAAGCCGTATATCGGGAATTGGGCCTTGAAGTGCCCCATACCTGGGCGGACCTGATGGCCAACTGCGAGAAGATCAAGGCTGCGGACAAGACCGCCGTCATCGCCTCCTTCGGCGACGATTGGTCCAGCCAGTTGATCCTGCTGGCCGATTTCTACAACGTCCAGAAGCAAAACCCCAACTTCGCGCAGGATTTCAACAACAACAAGGCCAAGTATGCCGCCGATCCGGCTGCCTTCAAGGCCTTCCAGAAGATGGCGGAAGTGTACCAGAAGGGATTCATGAACGCCGACTACAACACCAACACCTATGATTACGCGCTGCAGATGCTCGTGGAGGGCTCGGGCGTGCACTACCCGATGTTGACCAACGCCATCACCAACATCGAAAAGAACTTCGGCCGCGAGGCCGCCGATAACATCGGCGTGTTCGGCCAGCCCGGCGACAATGCGGACGACCACGGCCTGACCGTCTGGCTGCCCAACTCCATCTACGTGTATAAGAACGGCGCCAACGTCGAAACCGCGCTCAAGTGGATCGAGCTCTTCGTTTCGCCCGAGGGCCTGGCCACCTACGCCGCCGCGACCCAGGCGGAAGGCCCCTATGTGGTGTCCGGCGTCCATATGCCCGAGAACGCCTATGAAGGCGTCAAGGACATGATGCCTTACTTCGAAGCGGGCAAGACCGCGCCGGCGCTCGAGTTCATCACCTCCGTCAAGGGCCCTAACTCGCCGCAGATCTGCATCGAGTGCATGGGCGGCCTGCGCACCCCCGAAGAATGTGCGGCAGAGTACGACGCGGACGTAGAGAAGCAGGCCAAGCAGTTGGGCCTGGCGGGCTGGTAATCGGCGATCGTGAATAAAAGGAATCCGCTCCACGGATCATTCGCAGGATTTGAGCGGCGATCAGAGAGGGCCAAAAGCCCTCTCTGATCCCTAATCGGGCCTGCCCATTCGCGCACAGGCCGGTTCATTCCTGGAAAGGTTCCCGGCGGCCCGGCGCATTTTCAGGCGCCGGCATGGCCGGCGCGCTTCTTACGGAGGTGTAAGCCTTGCCCAAAGCGATCAGGCGCATGTACTCCGGCTGGTTTCTATTGCCCGCCGGCATCATATTCTTCGTATTGTTCCTGCTGCCCACGATCATGTCCTTCTTCTTCAGCATGACCACGTGGACGCTGTCCGCGTGGACGTTCACCGGGTTTGATAACCTGAAAATGTTCTTCAGGGAGATTTCCCTGCGCATCGGCTTCAAAAACACCCTGATCTACGCGTCGCTGACCTGCGGCCTCAAGGTGGTCTTGGGGCTGATCTTCGGCGCGGTTTTAAGTTCCAGCTTCCTCCGCAGCCGCAACGCGCTGCGTTCAATCCTGTTTTTCCCCAATCTGATCTCAACTTTGGCGGTGGGCATCACGTTCCGTTCGCTGATGCACCCGACCCGCGGCCTGATCAACGCCGCCTTGGCCGCCATCGGCGTCAGCGGGCCGGACTGGCTCGGTAATGTGAACCTGGCGCTGTACTCGGTGATCTTGGTTGATGTGTGGAAGGGGGTGGGCATTGCGACCGTGATCTACATCGCGGGCATCCTGTCCATCCCGGAGCAATATTATGAAGCGATCTCCATCGACGGCGGTTCAACCTGGGACAAATTCCTGCACATCACTCTTCCGCTGTGCCGCCCGGCCATGAACTCGGTCATCATCCTGGCGTTCATCGGCGGTCTGCGCACGTTCGACCTGATCTGGGTGACCACGAAGGGCGGCCCGGGCTTCGCCACGGACCTGCTGGCGTCGATCATCTACAAGCAGTACTCCGCCGGGTACTACGGCCTGGCCACGCTGGGGAACGTGCTGATGTTCGTCCTGATTTCCCTGCTGGCGTTCCCGCTCTACCACTTCATCACAAGGCAGGAGGTGGACTTATGAGCGACAAGACCAGGGCCAGGCGGCGCTACGACGCGAAGCGCTCGCTGGCGGGCGCGCTGGCCATCCTGTTCGCCGCCATTGTCTACTGCGTGCCGTTCTACTTCGTGATCCTGAACTCCTTCAAGACGCGGCAGGAAGCGTCGCTGATGAACGTCCGCTGGCCCGGCACCTTCTCGGCCGTCGAGAACTACAAAAAGGTGCTGGACACCAACAACGGCATCGTGATCCGGGCATTTGGCAACTCCATCGCGATCACGCTGTTCTCGATCCTTTTGATGGTCGTCGTTTGCTCAATGGCGGGGTATGTGCTGCAGCGCAAGCGGGATAAAATCGGCGTCTTCGCCAACTTTGTCGTGCTCACGGGCCTGATGATCCCGCCGGCGATCGTGCCGACGATCTGGGTCATGCAGACCATCGGCATCTACAAGTCGATCGAGGGCATGGTGCTGATCGAGGTGGCGCTGAACCTGTCCTTCGCCTGCATCCTGTACCGGGGCTTCATGGCGTCGATCCCCAGGGAATTGGACGAGGCCGCCGTCATCGACGGTTGCGGGCCGTTTCGGATGTTCTGGCAGGTGATCCTGCCGCTGCTCCAACCGGTCACCGCGACGGTGATCGTGCTCTCGGCGGTCAATATCTTCAACGACTTCGTGAACCCGCTGTACTTCCTGCCGGGCACCAAGAACGCCACCGTGCAGCAGACGCTGTACAACTTCAACGGCCAGTACGGCAGCGACTGGAACCTGTTGTTCGCGGACGTGATGCTGATAACCATCCCGCCGCTCATGCTGTTCATCTTCTTCAACAAGAAGATCGTCTCCGGCATGGTGGCCGGGGCGATCAAGGCATGACCTGAAAGGCCGCTTCCCGGCGCCAAAAAACCCCGTAAGCCTTTGCGAATACGCGAAAAGGAGTAAATTTATGATCGTTTCCAAGCTGCGCTGCGATTACATGGAGAACCCGGTCGGCTTTGACTTCGACCGCCCCTCGCTTTCCTGGCTGACCAAGGCGGAAGGGACCGACAAGCGCCAGAGCGCCTACCGGCTGCAGGTATGCCTGTCGCCGGAATTTCCCTCGCCCCTCTTCGACAGCGGGAAGGTGGAATCCGACCAAAGCGTGGGCCTCAGACTGGAGGCGGCGCTTTCGCCCTATACGCGCTATTTCTGGCGTGTGCAGGTGTGGGACGAGCAAGATGCCGAAAGCGGCTGGAGTGAGCCCGCATTCTTTGAAACCGCCCGGTACGGCGCGCCCTGGGCGGGCGAGTGGATCGGGATGGCGGGGGACGGCTTCCCGCAACTGCGCCGTGCGTTCAGGCTTGATAAACCCGTGCGCCGCGCCCGCGCCTATGCCTGCGGCGTCGGCTTGTACTGCCTGTTCCTCAACGGGCGGCGGGTGGGCGAGGACGTGCTGGCGCCGCACATCAACGCCTACGATCAGTGGCTGCAGTACCAGACCTACGACATCACCGATCTGCTGGCAAAGGGCGAGAACGCGCTGGGCGCGTTTCTGGGCAACGGCTACTACAAGGGCCGCGTCAACTGGCCGGGCATCCCCATCCGCACCCAACTCTACGGCGACAGGCTGGGCCTGATCTGTGAAGTGGTGGTGGAATACGAGGACGGCGCCCGCGAGATCATCGCCAGCGACGAGCGCTGGAAGGTTGCGGAAAGCCCGTTTCTGCGCAGCGAGATCTACGACGGCGAGTACTTCGACGCCCGCAGGATCCAAGCGGGCTGGAACGCGCCCGGCTTCGACGACGCCGCCTGGGCGCACGCCGTCCGGATCGAGCCGCCCAAGGGGGCGCTCGAGGCCCGGCGCAGCGTGCCGCTGAAGGTGATGGAAACCCGTCCTTGCGAAAAGGTCATCGTGACGCCCGCGGGCGAGACGGTGCTGGACTTCGGCCAGAACATGACCGGCTGGGTGCGCTTTCGGACAAACGCGCCCGCGGGCACCGAGATCCTGCTGCAGGCGGGCGAGTATCTGGACAAGCACGGCAACTTCTACCGCGACAACATGCGCACCGCGCTGGCCGAGCAGCGTTACATTTGCCGGGGTGGCGGCGAGGAGTACGCGCCCTACATGTCGTTCATGGGCTTTCGCTACATCCGGCTGACCGGCTGGGCGGGCGAGGTGACCCCCGGGGACTTCACCGCCGAGGTCGTCCACTCCCAGATGGAGCGCACCGGCTGGTTCGAGTGTTCCCATGAAAAGGTCAACCGGCTGTTCCTGAACGCGCTGTGGGGGCAGAAGGGCAACTTCGTGGACGTGCCCACCGACTGCCCGCAGCGGGACGAGCGCATGGGCTGGACCGGCGACGCACAGGTGTTTTGCGCCACCGCCTGCATGAACATGGAGGCCGACGCCTTTTACCGCAAGTACCTCTATGACCTCAAGAAGGAGCAGTCCAAACATGGTTACGTGCCGGTGGTGATCCCATTCTTCATCTATGGCTCAGGGCGCTGGGACTTCCCGACCGCCGCCTGGGGCGACGCGGCCACCATCATCCCCTGGGATTTGTATCTGTACTACGGCGACAAGGCGACGCTCGAAAACCAGTTTGACAGCATGAAGGCCTGGGTGGACTACATGGCTTCCCAGGACACCCTGGGCGTCGACCGCTACTATGGCTTCCACCTGGGGGATTGGCTGGCCCAGGACACCGCCGACCCCTTCAGCCTGTTCGGCGCGACGCCGACCGACCTGATCGCCACCGCCTACTACGCCCATTCCGCGCGCTTGGTGGCCAAGGCCGCCCGCGTGCTGGGCAAGGCGGAGGAGGCGGAGCGGTACGAGGCGCTGTACCGGCGCGTGCGAAACGCTTTCCGCAAGGAGTACATGACCGGCGGCGGGCGCGTGCTGTCCGAGACCCAGACCGCCCAGGCGATTGCGCTGTACTTCGGGCTGTGCGACGATTCCGAGCGGGCTGTGATCGCGCGGCACCTTGCCGAGCGCATCCGCGCGGACAAAAACCTATTGACCACCGGCTTTGTGGGTACGCCCTACCTGTGCCCGGCGCTCAGCGAGAATGGCCTGAACGAGTACGCCTACCATCTGCTTTTGTCCACCGGTCGGCCCAGCTGGCTCTACGCCGTGGACCGGGGCGCGACCACCATCTGGGAGCGCTGGAATGGCATCGACGAGAACGGCGACTTCGGCCCGGTCAGCATGAACTCGTTCAACCACTACGCCTACGGCGCCATCGCCGAGTGGATGTACCGATACGCGGCGGGCATCAATCCGGTGGAGGACGCGCCGGGGTTCAAGCGGGCGAAAATCGCGCCGCTGCCGAACGACCAGCTGTCCTTCGCCCGGGCGTCCATCCGCACGCCCCACGGCATTTTGTCCTCCGGATGGCGGTACGAGGGCGGCCTGCTCACCGTCGAGGTGGAGGTGCCCTTTAACGCCCAAGCCGAGATCCTGCTGCCCTACGCGGAGAACACATCGGTCACCGAGAACGGCGTCCCGGTGCGGGGCACCGCCTTCACCCGCGGCAGCGGCACCTGGACGTATGTTTACAAGCCCCGGCAAGATGCGCTTTGCCGCCGCATCCCCAAGGACACGCTGCCTCCATTCTGATGCTGATGTGCCGTTACCCGTGGGCATTCTGCTCGCAGGCTTAATTGGCGGGAGAATCCACTGACAGCCAAGGCGCCTCCGCATATATTTCACCGTCAAGGACAGGGGCGTTTCCTGATTGCGAAACGCCCTTGTCCTCTTATCATTCACAAGGCAGGGGGGGGCGCTCGCCGGTCGCCCGGCAGCGTCTTTAGACGCGGTGGCAAGGCCTATGCAAAAAGCGCCACCTCAGCGGACACCTTTTCGTTGCCCCGGCAGATAATGTGGATGCGGGCGAATCGCCGATCGACGGCGCCATCGACGTTCATCCGTACACGAATTCCCGGAACAGCGCGCGGTTGCGCTCAAGGTCGGCGCGGATCGACCAGATGCCGTCCTGCGCGCCGCTTTCGTAGGTGCCCTCGGCCGGTACGCGGAATTGGGCGATGCCGGAACCTGAGAGCATCACCTTTGCGCCCATGGCCGACAACTCCAGCGCGTTCATATTCGTGTCGATCGCCTTCAGCGCGGCGCGGCCGAGCGAAACGAGCTCGACCGGATTGCGGACGGCGCGCGCCTTGTCCATCAGCGCCTGGATGATCCTGCGCTGGCGGCCGGCGCGCATATAGTCGGAGTCGATCTTGCGGATGCGGCTGTAACGCAGCGCCTGCAAGCCGTCGAGCCGTGTGCGCTCGCCGTAATCTTCGAGATGATGCCCCTTCTTGCGGTTGATCGCCCGCATCTCTTCACGCGTGACGCTGACCTCGATCCCGCCCACGGCGTCGATCAATTCGGCAAACCCGGCAAAATCGACCGCGGCGTAGCGTCGGATGTTCAGCCCCAGCGCGCGGTTGACCGTATCCATCGCAAGCCGCGGCCCGCCGAACGCGTAGGCCGCGTTGATCTTATGAAGGCCGTGCCCCTCGATGTCCACCAGCGTGTCGCGCATGATCGAGGTCAGCTTGACCGATCCGCCGTTTGAAACCGAGGCGATCATCATGCTGTCGGTACGGCTGACGCCCCCGCTCGACAGATCGACCCCCAGCAGCAGCACATGCGTCCAGCCGCCGGGCAACCCGTTTGACCGCCCGGTCACGGCATCCCACATGTCGGTCAGCACGCCGCCGCCCAGCACGGTAAGCAGCAGCCACGCGGCCCCCAGGAGCATGACCAGCCGAACCGCACAGCCTGTGCAGCCCGGGCGTCGCCTTCTCATTTTCGGCCTCGACGGTTCGTAAAACATGCGGTTATTATATCACAAACCGGTTAAGATACAACCACCTCGTGTACGGTCAGCGTGCCGCCTTCCACGGTGAAGCGTATGTCGTAGCCGGCGAACGGAACGCCGTAGCGGCGGGTCGGATCTTGCTGATAGGATGGACGCGGGTCTTGGGCGAGCGCGGCCAGCAGCGCCGCGTGATACCGTTTGGGAATCAGCGACAAAAGCGGCTCGGGAAAGTCGACCGCGAGCGGCTCGCGCGACGTCTGCTCGGCAAAACCGGCGCAAGCGTCCGGGTGGCTGTCGGATAACGGCAGGTAGGGCTTGATGTCGTAGATCGAGGTGCCGTCGAGCATATCGATGCCCGACACATGCAGCACGGGGCCAAGCGTCGGGTCGAGCTCGACGCCCTCGAGCCTCACCGACGACAGCCCGATGGGGTTGGGCCGAAACGGCGAGCGCGTGGCGAACACGCCCATGCGCCGGTTGCCGCCGAGCCGCGGCGGGCGCACCGTGGCCGACCAACCCGGGCGAAGCGCCTCGGAGAATTGCCAGATCAGCCAGATGTGCGAGAAGCCCTCGAGCCCCCGCACGGCATCCGGGTTGCGGTACGGCGGCTCAAACACGACCCGCCCTTGCAGCCCCGGCACCACGCCGCTCTGGCGTGGCACGCCGAACTTGGTCGGGAAATCGGTGTGGATGTGGGCGATGATGTGCATACGCCGTCCACCCCCCTCGGCTGGTTAATGAAATATGGGCTGTGCCGATGTGCCATATGCCCCAGCACATTTGATACGCGAAGTGCATTTCACTTGCCCCTCAGGGGCAAATTTCGTTACAAAAAATCGGGTCACTGACCCGATTATGGCATGGAGCTGATGACCGGATTCGAACCGGTGACCTCGTCCTTACCAAGGACGCGCTCTACCGACTGAGCTACATCAGCGCGCGGCACGCAAGTGATATAGTACATCATCCGGCAGAGAAAATCAAGGAGTTTACAGAAACATTTCATTTTGACGTGTCACAGGTTCGGGCGGCCTGTGGCCGCCCGTCCCGTCCCTATACTTCCAGCTCCTGCAACCGCTGCTCGAGCAGGCCGATGCGCTCTGAAATAGAGGCGCAGAACGCCGACACCTGGTTCTCGCGCGCCTCACCCGGCTGGCCGAGGAACTCCTTGAGCGCGTCGATCAGTTCCTGTGCCGCCCCGCCCAACTGGCGAATCGTGTGCTGCTTGTCGTCGAGCGCCATCCGGTACAGGTCAAGGCGCACGTTGAGGTTAGACCGCCCAGGCGCGTGTGCTTCGCGCGACGCGAGCATCAGCTTCGTCAACGCCTCACACGCGCGGATCAGCTCGGGATCCTCCTTCTGGCGCGCGGCCTCGCCGAGGCCGCGGCAGGCGTTTTCGAGCGTCATGCGCGGACGGTGGTTGACCTCGGGCGGGTACACGTCCAGCCCCTCGCCGCGCAGCCGTTCGACCGTCTCGCTCACCAGCTCCGGGCGCGCCTTGATTACCGAACGGTATTTGTTTTGAAAGCGCAGCATCAGGCTGTGGTCGCCCCCGGCCATTTTTTGCAGGCACGAACGGACCGAATGTCCCTTGGCGCGCGCGCGCAGCACCTGATCCATCAATTTGGTCACCTCTTCCTCCGTGAAGGGAACAAAGCGCGCGGGCCGTTCCTCCGCGCCGGAGCGTTTTTGCACCTGCGCGTAGTAGTAATTGCGGATGGAGTTGGGGCGACGGCCGGTCTCGCTCGCGATGCGCTCAAACACCGCCTTCAGCGGCAAACCCTGCTGCTGCGCCTCGTCGGCGGCTTCCCAAAGCAAGTTTGACTCGCGGTCCGACCATCCGGAACGCCTGCCCGCCTGCGCGATGGTTTCAACCATATCAAAATCCCTCCCGATCGCATGCTGATGGTACAGAGTATGCACGAAGGGGCTACACAATATACTTATTTTGAAATTTTCCCGCGTTACGCCGCGCGCGTTGACTTGCCCCGCGATCTCCGGTATACTGGTTGGAACATCAAGCACACTAGGAGGATAGGGCCATGGCTTACTACTATGAGCATCCTTCCCACACCTTCAGCGAATACCTGCTGGTGCCCGGCTATTCGTCGGCCGAGTGCCTGCCGGCCAACGTATCGCTCAAGACTCCGGTCGTAAAGTTCAGGCGCGGCGAAGCCTGTCCCCTCGAGATGAAGACGCCGCTGGTATCGGCCATCATGCAGTCGGTGTCCGACGACAGAATGGCCGTGGCGCTGGCGCGCGAGGGCGGCATTTCCTTCATCTTCTGTTCGCAGCCGATCGACGACCAGGCCGAGATGGTGCGCCGCGCCAAGGCCTACAAGGCCGGGTTCGTCAAGAGCGACTCCAACGTCCGCCCCGATCAGACGCTCGGGGACATCCTGGACCTCAAGGCGCGAACCGGCCACTCCACGGTCGCCGTCACCGACGACGGCACGCCCTCGGGCAGTTTCCTGGGCATCGTGACCAGCCGCGACTACCGCGTCAGCCGCATGCCCCGCGATGTAAAGGTCGAGACCTTCATGACCCCGCTTCACAAGATCGTATACGCGCGCGAGGGCGTCACGCTGAGCGAGGCCAACGACATCATCTGGGATCACAAGATCAACGCGCTGCCCATCGTCGACGACGCGCAGCGGCTGGTGGCGTTCGTGTTCCGCAAAGACTACGACCAGCATAAGGAGAACCCCAACGAACTGCTCGACGCCTCCAAGCGTTACGTGGTGGGCGCGGGCCTCAACACGCGCGACTACGCCGAGCGAATCCCGGCGCTGCTGGAAGCCGGCGCGGACGTGCTGTGCATCGACTCTTCCGAGGGTTTCAGCGAGTGGCAGGCGCGCACGCTGCGCTACGTGCGGGACAACTACGGCGACGCGGTCAAGATCGGAGCGGGCAATGTGGTGGACGCGGACGGTTTCCGCTTCCTGGCGGACGCGGGCGCGGATTTCGTCAAGGTGGGCATCGGCGGCGGCGCGATCTGCATCACGCGCGAGACCAAGGGCATCGGGCGCGGCCAGGCGACCGCGGTGATCGAGGTGGCCAAGGCGCGCGACGAATACTTCAAAGAAACCGGCGTCTACGTTCCGATCTGCGCCGACGGCGGCATCGTGCAGGACTACCACGTGACGCTGGCTCTGGCGATGGGCTGCGACTTCTGTATGCTCGGGCGCTACTTTGCGCGCTTCGACGAGAGCCCGTCGAGCAAGGTACTGGTCAACGGCAGCTACATGAAGGAATACTGGGGCGAGGGCAGCGCCCGCGCCCGCAACTGGCAGCGCTACGACCTGGGCGGCGACAAGAAGTTGAGCTTCGAGGAGGGCGTCGATTCTTACGTGCCCTACGCCGGCAGCCTGCGCGACAACATCGCGCTCACGCTCGCAAAGGTCAAGTCCACGATGTGCAACTGCGGCGCGCTCACGATTGAGGAACTCCAGCAAAAGGCGCGCCTGACGCTGGTCTCCTCGGTCAGCATTGTGGAGGGCGGCGCGCACGACGTGGTGCTCAAGGATCAGCGGTCGTTGATGGAATAGAATAGGGCGCCGACAGAGGCTGTGGCGCCATATCCCTTATGATTAAGTTGTACGCGCGAAACTGGACTGAACGGGCCGGTCGCAATGCGGTTTACTCCACGTTGCGGTGACGGCCCTCCATTTCGTCGTGCGACAGGTTGAGCGCTTCCTCCAGGAGCATCACGATGATGTCGTACAGCAAAAAGCAGTGCTGCTCAAAGAGGTTCCCCATGGGCTGGATCGACGGGGCGCACCGCTCGTCGGTCCCATTGAACACCGCCGCCGGTACGAAGAGCACGATGTCGGCGAGCGCGGGGGTCTTCTGGCGGGGGGAACCGGTGATAACCGCAATGGTCGCGCCTGACCGCTTCGCCTGCTCCACGACGTAGTGGATGTGGCCGATCTGGCCGGAGCCGTTGACCGCGATGAACAGGTCGCCCGCGTGCATACCGGGCGTGGTGTCGTCCCAAATCCAATGGACTTGCTTGCCGAGGTGCATCAGCCGCATCGCGAAGCCGCGCGCGGCGATGCCCTCGCGCCCAACGCCCATCACAAAGATGCGATCCGCACGCTTGAGGACGTCCATGAACCGGGAAAGTTCTTGGATGTCCTGGCGCTCAAAGGCGGACCGGTGCTCGGAAAGAACGGTCTCATACAGGGCGGTATAGCGCTCTTGAATGTTCATATGGCGTGCCTCCGTTCGTGTTATGGTTGTGCCTTGGCCGGAGCCTTCTTTAGCCGCACGCGCGCGGCCTGCCGGTCGGAGATGTAGTTGAGCCCCATGACGATGATCAGGATCGACCCCCAGATCAGCTTCTTGGCGTAGGGCGAGAAGCGCCAGATCGTGAATGCGCTGGAGAGCAGCTGCATCAGCGCGATGGCGAGCACGACGCCCGCCACCTTGCCGCGCCCGCCGTCGGGGTGGATGCCGCCGATGACGCACACGAGCATCGCCTGCAGCAGATAGGTGTCGCCGTAGCCCACCTTCGCGGAGTTGACGCGGCTGATGATGATCAGCCCCGCGATGCCCGCGAGGATGCCCGAGAGTAGGAATACCGAGATCGCCATGCGCTCGTTGTCAATCGCCGAAAAGCGAGCGGCCGTCGCGTTGCCGCCGTACAGATAGAGTTTGCGCCCGTAGGCGGTGCGGCCGAGCAGCAGCGACAGGATCAGCGCGCAGGCGACGAGCATCACAAAGATCACCGGAACGCCGGAGAGCTCCGCCGTGCCGAATTTTGCGAACGCCTCGGGCAGCCCGGTCAAGCCCGCGCCACCGGTCATCGCCATGCCGATGCCGCTGTACAGCATCATCGTACCCAGCGTCGCAATCAGGGGCGTCGCCGATAGCTTCGCGATGAGCAAGCCGTTGAACAACCCGAAAAGCGCCGAGCTGAGCATCGCCACAGTGACCGCCGCCGCAATCGCGGCAGGCGTGGACAAGCCCGGGAACCAGCGCCCGGTCAGAATCATCGCGGCGAAGATGCCGGAGGTGTTGGCGTTCGCGACAATCGACAGGTCGATGCCGCCGATCATGAACGACAGCATCATGCCCAGTGCCACGAAGCCGAACTCGGGAATCTGGTAGGACATGGAGCGCAGGTTCCGGCCGGAAAACATCGCCTGCCCCAGCGAAAATGCGAACGCGGCCACGACCAGTAGGGTGACGCTCAGCAGAATGTACAGGTTCCGATCGGCGCGCACCGCTTTTTTGAGTCTCTGCATATTGTTCCCCCCTCAGTCGACGAAGATCAGATTCCGGCGGTTCTTTACGCGCGCCTGGTACGATGTGATTGCGACCGAAACCACGAGCAGTGTCCCGATGAACAAATCATTCCAAGAGGACGAGAGACCCAGGAAGATCAATGTGGAATTGAGCAGATAGATCACCGAACTGCCGAGCAGCACGCCCAGCACCTTGCCCTGTCCGCCGGTGGCCTTCGTGCCGCCGATGACCGCGCCCGCGATGATCATCAATTCGCCGCCGACCAGCTTGTTCGGGTACACGGCGTTGACCTGCGATATGTAGACGATGCCCATGATGCCGGCCAGTAGGCCGATGTAGCCGTAGGCGAACAGCCGGATTTTCAAGGGACTGAAACCCGCGCGCACAGCGGATTCCTCGGAATTGCCAAGCGCGAGCACGCCCCGGCCGATCATCGTGCGGTTGATGATGAACCAGGTAAGCGCCACCACGATGGCGACCGGGATCACCGACACCGTAAGCCCCATGACGCCGGTGTTCGTCGATACCTTGAACAGCGTGCCGGAGCCGAAGGCGGACAGGCTTTTCGGAATGACACCCGCGCCGTAGGTCTTTGCGCTTATGAAGGTGGTCATTGCGCCGTGGTAGAAGTTTTGGGTGCCGAGCGTGATGATGAACGCCGGCAGCTTTGTCCAGTGGACCAACAGCGCATTGACCATGCCGAGCACGAGGCCCATTACGCCCGACAGCGCAAACGCAAACCACAGGTTGTCGATGCCGTTCAGGATCATGATGTGCGCGGTCACGTAGCTTCCGAAGAGCGCCGTCGCCATGAACGACACGTCGATGCCGCCCGACAGCATGACGACCAGCAGCCCCATCGCGACGATCAGCGTGGACGAGGATGAGCGGATGGTGTCAAACAGCGTCTCCGCGCTCAAAAAGGCGGGGTTGACCACCGCCACGACCGCGCAGTATATCGCGATGATCGCGAGCAGAATCCCCTCCGAACCGTTGACAATCTTACGCCTCATGCCGCCCGTCCCCTCTTCCCTCGCGCGTCGCGCCGCCGACCAGCTCGGCGATTTGCCGCTCGACGCCGGGTTTGCCCAGTTCTTCCTCGTCCAGCAGCGCCGCCGCGCGATGTCCAGCCATGATCATGACGCGGTTGGCGTTGGCCAGCAACTCCTCGATCTCGTCGGTGATCAGAATGATGGCCATGCCTTCTGCGGCGAACGACTGAATGATTTCGTAGATTTCCGCCTTGGAACCGATGTCGACGCCCATGGTCGGCGAGTCCATGATGAACAGCTTGGGCTTGGTGCCGATCCACTTTGCCACGACGCCCTTTTGCTGGTTGCCGCCGGAGAGCGAGCCGATCAATGTTTCGACGGACGGCGTGCGCACGCGCAGCCGCTTCACGCCATCTTCGGCGAGCGCCTCCTCGCACGTCCGGTCAAGCAGGCCGCCGGGCGATATATCGTCCACCAACGCCGAGGAAAGGTTTTCACGGATGCTGCGCTCGCGGAACATACCCTGCGTGGCTCTGTCCTCCGGCAACAGCGCGATGCCGATCTTCTTCGCGTGCTTGGGCGAGCGGATATCTGCCGGCTTGCCCTCAAAAAGCACCTCGCCCTTCGACGGCGGGTTCAGCCCGAACAGCGAGAGCGCCAACTCCGTACGGCCCGAGCCCAGCAATCCGGTCACGCCCAGGATGTCGCCTTTGCGGATTTTGAAGCTGATGTCCTCGTAATGCCCGGGTTTTGTGAGGCCGCGCAGCTCCATCAGCACCGCGTCGTCACGGATCGATCGCCGGTAGCGCGGGTACTCGACGTCCCGACCGGTCATTTGGTAGGCGAGTGTCTTGCGGTCAAGCTCCGACGAGGCGAAATCGCCCACCTTGTTCCCGTCGCGGAATATAGTGATCTTATCCGCCACCGCGAACACCTCGTCCAGCTTGTGGCTGATGAAGACGATGGCCAACCCCTTTTGCTTCAATTCCCGGGCAACGTTTAAGAGGTTGTCGACCTCCTGCTTGGTGAGCGCGGTCGTCGGCTCGTCCATGAACAGGATCTTCGCGTTTTGCGCGAGCGCACGGCAGATGGCCGTCAGTTGGCGGTTGGCCATCGGCGTCTCACGAATGGTGGCGTTCAGGTCGAGCGTCACGCCAATGCGCCGGGTTTGCTCTTTGGCGATTTTGTAAACCTCGGACCAGTTGACGGTCTTTCGGCCCAACTGCCGCAGATGGCTGATGGCGATGTTTTCGGCGACCGTCATGTGGTCGAACAGCGACAGATCCTGATAGATGACCTGCACGCCTTCGTTCATCGCCTGGTTCGGCGTCAGTCGGGCGTACACGTGACCGTTCAGCGCAATGGTGCCAGCGTCGGGCGCATAGACGCCGGAGACCGTCTTGACAAATGTGGATTTTCCGGAGCCGTTTTCCCCGGCAAGGCAGTGAATCTCGCCGCTGTTGATCACAAGGCTCACGTCGTTCAGCGCCTGGACGCCGACGAAGGCCTTGAAAATGTGCTCGGCGCGCAGCATGGTTTCGGGCATGGCGATTCCTCCATTTTATGGAGGGGCTGTAGCGCCCTTTTCCAGCGCTGCAGCCCCTCCATGCACCGGTCGTCCGGATTAGAAGTTGAAGTCGTCGATGTTCTCGGCGGTGAAGATCAGCGGCGCGTTGCCGTAGGCGATCTTGCCGTCGACCTGGATATCTTCATAGCCGGTGATCTTGAGGCTGTCGCCGGTCTTGACGCCCTGACCGGACGCCATCAGGTAGGCCGCGTAGCAGGTGGCATAGCCGGCATCGGCGGGGCGCCAAGCCTGGCCGTGCTTCATGGAGCCGTCCTTGATGTAGCTCGCCGACATCGAGGGAATCGCCAGGGAGATGACGGCGATGTCCTCGCGGCCCTTGTCCTTGATCGCCTGCGCGATGCCGCCGCCGTGCGCGGAGCAGTCGAAGATGGCGGTCAGGTCGGGATTGGCCTTGAGCAGCTCAACGGTCTTGTCGTAAGCGGTCTCGATGCTGTTGCGATCTTCAAACGGCTCGGCGGAGATGTTGACGAGCTCGGGGGCGTTCTCGGCCAGATACTCGACCGCGCCGTTGTACCAAGCCATGTGGGTGTCCATCGTCAGACCGCCGACGAAGCCGGCATACTTGCCCTTTCCGCCGGTCGCTTCCAGGACGGCCTTGCCCATCGTCGCGCCGAATTCCTTGTTGACAAAGGCTTCGACGTCCAGATCCACACTGTCGGCGATGCCAGGCGCTTCATGCGTGACAACGACGATACCGGCTTCCTGCGCCTTCTTGATCGTGGGGATCAGCGCCTGCGGGTCATTGGGCACGACGCAGATGGCGTCGACGCCCTGGGAGATCAGGTCTTCCATGATCGCAATCTGCAGCGCCGGATCGCCGCTTTCGGGGGTGAGCACGTAGGCGTTGATGCCCGTCTCGGCGGCGAGCTGCTCGATGCCGATCGTCATGTCGTCGAACCAGGGATCGCTCTGCTTGACGATCATCGCGACCGTGTACTCGGAGATGTCCTTCTGCTCGGCAACGGTGCCGACGGCCATGCCTATGACGAACATGAGTGCCACGGCAAGGGAGATGAGTTTCTTCATAGCCCAATACCTCCTTGATTTCGGTGCAATGCGCTTCGCATTTACATCCTGTCACCAACATTGTACCGCGAAGCGTCCCGGTTTGAAATGCACAGATTCCAGCAAAAATGTGGACAAATCAACGATATATCCGGATGGTTTTCAGGTATCCCGACTCATTCGTGATCATCCATCGTCGAGCGCGCATGTCTGACCCGGTATTCCCTCGGCGAGAGGCCGACGACCCTGCGAAATATCCTGCTGAAATAGTGTTGGTCGTTGAAACCCACGCGGAACGCGATTTCGTAGAATTTCAGACCCGTGTCCTCCATTAGCTTGCGCGCAATGTCGATGCGCAGCCGGGTCAGGTAATCGCTGACCGTCATGCCGTATTCGCGCCTGAACGCGTTCCCGAGGTAATTGGCTGAGTAATTCATGGCCTGCGCAATGCCGTTGACCGTCAGCGCGCTGTCGGCGTAATTTTCTTCGAGACAACTGCGAACGCGGCGGGCAATCCGCTTTTCCTTTTCGTCGGAGTCGATTGGCCCCTCCCCGGGAACCCCTTCGAGCAGGCTTTCCAGCCGCGCCGGATCGAGCGGCTCGCGCGCGTTCAGCATTTCGTTGATGACGTCGCGTTGCGTTTTCACAAACCGGCGCAGTTCCTCGCGTTCGCGTTGTTCGCGCCTTCGGGCGTCCAACTTTTCGCTCAGCCGCACGGCGATCGCCGCCACATCCTTGGGGGACACAGGTTTCAGGATATAATCCTTCGCGCCGTAGCTCATGGCCCGCTGCGCGTAGTCGAATTCCTCAAATCCGGAAATGACCACGGTCTCCGGCACCATGCCGCGCGAGGAAAGCGCCTCCATCAGCTGAAGTCCATCCATGTCGGGCATCGCGATGTCCAGCAGCATCGCGTCGAACGGCTTTCCCATGAGAAGGTCCAGCGCCTCACGCCCGTCATTTGCGGTGGCGACCTCGAAAAGCCGCGTGCGCTCGACCGCGCGGCTCATGCCCTGGGCAATCAGCGGCTCATCGTCGACGATCAGCATCCGATACATAGGCTCATCCCCCCTCCTCGGACATCGCGCGGATGCGCAGCGTCGCGCGCGTCCATCCGTCCACGCGTGCAAAGCTCAAGCCGTAGCCTTCGCCAAAACTGAGCCGGATTCGGTCGTGTACGTTGGAGATGCCGATGCCAAAGTTCGCATCCTGCGCGCCCCGATCGATCAGAAACGCATTCATCGCCGCCGCGCCTTCCTCGGTGAGCGCCTCACCGTCATCCTCCACGACCAGCCACACATTTTCCCCATCCCGCGCGGCGCTGATCCGGATGCTGCAGGTGCGGTCTCGATGCTTCTGCATCGCGTGGATGATGGAGTTCTCAACCAACGGCTGCAGCACGAGCTTGGGCGTCAACAGTGAAAGCAGTTCCTCCGGCGCATCGTAGGCGACGATGATTTTATCCTTGTAGCGCGCTTTTTGTATGTCGATGTACAGCTTGACGTGCAATAACTCGTCCTTGAGCGGGATGTAATCCCTGCCCTTGCTGATGCTGATGCGGAAGAATGTGGAAAGCTCCTGCGTGATCTCAATCGCGCGTTCATCCTCGCCCGCGTCGATCAGCCAGATAATGGTCGACAGGGTGTTATACAGAAAGTGGGGGTTGATCTGGAATTCCAGCGCGCGCAGCTGCGCCTCCTTCTTCATGCGTTGCTCCTCGTAATACTGCGCGATGGCCGTCTCGAGCTGGGTGATGATGCTGTCGTAGCCCCTGTTGAGGATGGCGATTTCGTTGCGAGGCTCATCCCCGTTTGAAATGCCGATCGATCCCTTGTCGCGTCGCATGCGGCCGATCAGGTTGCGGATCGGCTTGGTAAACGCGCCCGACATGATCGCGCCGAGCGTCAGCGCCAGCAGGATGCTCGCAAGCGACAGCATGAGGAGCAGCGTGAGCACCGGCCTGAACATACCGCTGTAATAGCTCATTGGCGTGCGTTCCATTAGCGTGTATCCGTAGCGCGCGTTGCTGCGATGGGTGTAGACATAGCCGTCCGTATGGAAACGCCCGGCGGAAGATGCGGCGTAATCCGGGGGGAGCCCCAGCGCCCGAAAGGCGTCTTGCCCAAACGCGGACGCATCGGACGAGGAGGTGATGACGCCCTGACTGTTGACAATAAAAAAATCGGCCGGGTGGGCGCTCAGATAGTCTTCGTACAGCGCGGCGAATTTCGATTCGGGGTAGTTGACGATCAGCCGCGCGATGGGCCGCGCGCCGCCGTCGCCCAGCACAAGTCGCTCGTAGGGAACGACGCGCTCGCCGTTTCGCACCGCGGGTTCCGCCCAGCGGTCGTATATCTTGAAGATCGATGGATCGATGGGCGCAAGGCCCGCGTTTTCTATGATGCGCGCATTGGGATAGTCACTGTTTGCGTAGCGCATGGCGCTGCCGTCCTCAAAGACCAGCATCACCGAATGGGCCTTCTCCATGGCCTGCAAGCGGATCAGCCTGCGCGACGCGTACAGCGCCTGCTCGGGATCGGCGCGGTCGCCTTCGCAAAAGGACACGATGCTGTCATCGTACGCGGCGAGCAGCACCTGCTTATGGATATCGGCCATGATCCGACCCATGCGATCGTCCAAAAACTCCAGATAGGTCGCGCTCTCACGCACGCCATTGTCCTCGAGCGACTGAGAAAAAAGCCGAAGCGACGCCGCGCCGATGGCCAGCATGGGGATGACCGACACCAACACAAACAGCAGTGTCAACTGCGCGCGCATTGAGTACTTCAGCCGGTTGAACATGGTCGCCACCCCTTTTCATGCGCCTTTATTATCCCCTCGCGTCACGCAATTGTCAACATCGCAAGGTTTCGCGATCGCAGGGCAAGCCCGCCGCGCGCAACATCGTCGGCCACGTCTTCGGTCCGGCTGAGGCGGTATTTCTTGGCATGCCGAATGCGCGCGAACCGCTCCATCCGGTTGCGCCTTCCAAAAAAAGGCTGCCGCGCGGGGAAATCCCCCGCCGCGACAGCTCCTTGACAGTCTACACGTTATTGCGCACCGACATTTTGAACGACCGTGGGGGCGGGTCCGGGCGCTGTGGAGAAAAACCTGTTTGAAACGGCGCCCATGATCGCCATAAACACGGTCATGATCGCGAACGTGATGGCAAAACCCAGACATCCCAGCTTGGACAGGCGAATGGTCTCCGACAGCGGCCCGTCCGGATCGATCTGCATCCCAAAGATGATCACCCGCTTGTAAACGTACTGCTTCTTGGGCTTCTCGGACTCGATTTTCGCGAACCCGTTCCTTCCGAGCGGGTAGTAATCGTCCAATGGGTTCTTGGACATGCGATCGCTCCCCTGCGTTCGATCTCATTCAGTCGGGTGACCCAATCCGCGCACGCTCGGTTACTTGAGCTTCCCGACCACGGTCAGCTTCTCCAGCACTTTTTCGCCGTGCGGCGAGTTCTTGATCGCGTCGGTCAGGTCCTTGCCGGCGACGTTGCCGTTGTGCTGGCCGCCCGCCCAGGCGCTTACGTCGGTCACCTCGTAGATGGTGCCGTTGACCGCCACGTAGGCCTTGCGGCCGTCCGTGCCGTCATAGGCGGCCAGTTCCTCGGCCGTCAGCTCGAGCGCCGGCGCTTCGCCGGGCGCGGCGGCGGGTTCGGGTGCGGCGGCGGGGTCCGGCGTGGCCGTCGCCTCGGGGGCGGCGGTCGGCGTGGGGGCGGGTGCTGCGCTTACGCAGCCGGCCAGCGCGAGCGCGGCGGTCAACAGCATGGCCGCGACGAGCATTCCTTTGAACTTCATGATAAATCCTCCTCATTGAACAAATGACGGTTCTATTTCTTGATCGGATGGACGCGGACGCGCCTCATCTGTCATACTTGATACCCATGTATGCGATTCAACAATCATTTTGCTTGACTTTTTTTCAGAAATCGGCTATATTACGAACATTATCCTATTTACTTTGAAATTTATTCGCCGTTTTGCGAGGCAGGAGCGCCATGAAGAGAAACAACGCCTACATGCTGATGGTGCCGGGCACGCTGTTCATTGTGATATGCTGCCTGTTTCCGGTGGTGCGCATCGTGTCACAAACCTTCGCGGACGGCGAGGCGCTGACCTTTTCGAAGTACCTGGGCGAGTTTCAAAACGCCTTCTTTCAGGACACCTTCGCGCGCACGCTGCGGCTGTCGCTGCTCAACACGCTGATCTGCATCGCAATCGGGCTGCCGGTCTCCTATTACATCGCGCGCCTCTCCCCGCGCTGGAAGAACATCGCGCTGTCGGCCGCCACCTTCCCGCTGCTGACCAGCGCGGTGGTGCGCTCGTTCTGCTGGATGATTATCTTGGGCAAGCGCGGCACGGTGAACGACCTTATGCTGACGCTGGGCCTGATTCAAAAGCCGCTGTCCCTTTTGTACACGGAATTCTCGATGATGCTGGGCTACGCGCAGCTGTTTATGCCGCTGATGCTGCTCTCGCTCGTGGGCGTGATGGAGCAGATCGACGACGATTGCATCCTGGCCGCCAGGACGCTCGGCGCGCCGCCGATCGCGGCCTTTTTGAAGGTGGTGCTGCCGCTCTGCGTCAGCGGGCTGATTACCGGGGGCCTATTGGTGTTCACCGGCACGGTCACCGCCTATACCACGCCGCAGTTGCTCGGCGGCAACAAGACCAAGGTGCTGTCGACGCTCCTGTACCAATACACCTCCACGCTCGGCGACTGGGACAGCGCGTCGGTGGTGGCGACAATCATGATCGCGATGACGCTGCTGGTCTCGCTGACCATGAACGCCGTCGCAAAGCGGCTCAACAGGCGGGGGGTGTAGCCGATGAAACGCAGCAAGTTTCTGCTCGTCCTGACGATCTTGGTCTACTTGTTCCTGCTTGGGCCGATGGTGGTCATGGTGGGCGCATCGTTCACCACGGCCAAGGCGCTCAAATTTCCGCCCGAGGGCTTCACGCTCGCTTGGTACGCGAACAGCCTGTCGCTGTCCAGCTTCATGGACGGCTTCAAGGTCAGCTTCGGCGTATCGCTGCTGGGCACGGTGATCGCCATGCTGATCGGCGTGCCGGCCGCCTACGCGATGAACCGCTACCAGTACCCGGGCAAGCAACTGCTCGGCAACATCTTCATCTCCCCCACGATCATCCCGGCGATCGTGCTGGGCTTTGCGCTGCTGAAGTCGTTCGTGCCGCGCGTGGGCGGCTCGATCTACGCGGGGCTGCTCATTGGCTACGCGCTGATCGCCCTCCCCTACGTGATCCGCACCACCTCGTCGGCGCTCAGCAACTTCGACTTCGCGATCGAGGAGGCCGCCATGTCGCTCGGGGCCAACTGGGCGAAGGCGTTCCTGCTATCGGTGATGCCCAACATCCGCTCGGGGCTGATGTCGGCGTTCATCCTGGCGTTCATCAACGCGTTCAACGATGTGTCGATCGGCGTTTTCGTATCGGGACCGGGCGTACTGACGCTGCCGATGGCCATGCTCGGCTACGCCGAGACCCGCATGGACCCCACGATCGCCGCGATGGCGGTCATGCTGATGCTGATGACGATGGCGCTCATGTTCATCGCGGAAAAAATGCTGGGCGTGAAACTGAGGAATCGGTGAGAGGTGTACTATGGCGTTTCTGACATTGCGCGACGTGAGCGCGGGCTATGGCAAGAACCGGATATTGAACAACTTCAACCTGGATGTCGAAGAGGGGCAGCTGGTGTCGCTGCTGGGCCCGTCGGGCTGCGGCAAGACCACCACGCTCAGGCTGGTCGCCGGGTTCATCGAGGCTATGGCGGGCCAGTTCCTGCTGAACGGGCGCGACTACACGAAGGTGCCGGTGCACAAGCGCAATTTCGGTTACGTGTTCCAGAGCTACGCGCTGTTCCCTCACCTCTCCATCTACGACAACGTGGCGTTCGGGCTGAGAATGCGCAAAACGCCCGCCGCCGAGGCCGAAACACGCATCAAGCAAGCGCTGAATTCGGTGGCGCTGGCAGGCTTCGAATCGCGGCTGCCGGGCGAACTGAGCGGCGGGCAGCGCCAGCGGGTGGCGCTGGCGCGCGCGCTGGTAATCAACCCCGCGCTGCTGCTGCTCGACGAGCCGCTGAGTAACCTCGACGCCAAGCTGCGCGTGCAGATGCGGGTCGAAATTTTGCGGCTGCAAAAGGAGCTGGGCATCACCACGCTGTACGTCACCCACGACCAGGAGGAGTGCTTCTCGATCTCCGACCGGGTCGCCATCATGAACGGCGGCGTAATCGAGCAGCTGGACAGCCCCGTGGGCATCTACAACCACCCGGCCACGGCGTTTGTGGCGCGGTTCGTCGGGTTTGAGAACTTCGTGGCGCTCACCTGGTCGGACGGGGCTTACCGGAGCGCCGATGGCGTGGCCTTTCGCACCGATCACATGGGGCCGGCCGAGGTGCAGTGCGCCTGCCGCCCCGACGACATCCGCCTGCTGAGCGCGGGCGAGGATCTGCCGGGCCGCTACGTGGACGGCACGGCGGGGGTGTGCACCTTCCTCGGCAAGCAGCTGCAATACCTGGTCGGAACCCGCTGCGGCAGCTTCCTCGTCAACACCGAGGTGGGCGACCACCACGAGCCGGGCGAGCGGGTGCGCCTGCAATTCCCCGAGGACAAATGCGTTTGTTTGGGCTCGTAGCCCATGCAATATATTTCATCGACGGAGGGCACTACCATGAAGAAGGTCATCGTCACCCTGCTGGTCCTTATGCTGCTGATCGGCTGCGCGTCCGCCCTGGCCCAGGAGAAGCAGAAGCTGGTCATCTCGGCCTGGCCCACCAACATCGACCTGATCGAGAAAAACGTCCACAAGCCGTTTGAGGAGGCCAACAACTGCGAAATCGTGGTGGAGGTGGGCAACAACGCCGACCGCCTGACCAAGCTGCGCGAGAACCCGTCGGCCTACGACATCGTCTACTTCTCCGACAAGTACGTCAAGGACGCCGCCGCCGAGGGGCTGCTCGAGGCGTTCGACAACACGAAGCTCGCCAACCTCGGCGAGCTGTACGACATAGCGCAAAACCCCAATCCCGGCTACGGCCCGGGCTACACCTTCACCGGCTTCGGCATCGCCTACGATCCGACCGTGATTACGACCCCGATCACCAAGTGGGCCGACCTGTGGCGCGAGGACGTGACTTCCCAGCTGGTCGTGCCCGCGATCACCGTGACCTCCGGCCCCTACTTTGTGCAGGTGGCGGGCAAGGTGGCCGGCACCGACGTGGCGGTCGACGACGGCCCGGCCTTTGCCAAGCTCAAGGAACTGGCCCAGGGCGGCGCGTACTTCTACGAGAAGTCGGGCGACATCGCCAGCAAGTTTTCGCTGGGCGAGGTGGCGGTCGCGGTGCTGCAGGACTTCGAGTATTCGACCGTCAAGCAGGCCTGCCCGGACGTCGAGTACGTGATGATCCCCGAGGAGGGCACCTTCCTCGGCATCAACCAGATCAACATCGCCAAGGGCAGCAAGAACCAGGAACTGGCTTACAAGTACATCGACTGGGCGATCAGCCGGCAGGCGCAGCTTGCGCAGGCGCTCGACAAGGTGGAGGCCCCGGCGAACAAGCTCGTGGAGCTGACCGACGAGCAGGCCGTGGGCCTGTGCTACGGCGAGCCGGTGACCGAATCGCAAGCCCCCAACTGGGACCTGATCCGCGCGAAAAATGCCGAGTGGGTAGACCGCTACAACAACGAAATCTATCTGGGGAACTGAGCATGGTAATGCGCATCCGCAACGCGAAGGTGTTCAACAGCGCGCTGCGCCGCTTTGTGGACGGCGACATCGTGGTCCGGGACGGCCGCTTCCTGTACGCCTTCCTCGATGAAACGGCGGATGTGCAGGCGGATCAGACGATCGACGCGGAGGGGAGATTCGCTCTCCCCTCCCTGATCGATATCCACCTGCACGTCGAAAGCTCGATGGTCACGCCGCGCGTGTTTTCGGACATGCTGATCCGAAACGGCGTGACCACCTGCGTCGCCGAGCCCCACGAGATCGCCAATGTGTTCGGCGTGGAGGGCGTGGAGGCGTTCCTGCGCCAGGGCCGCACCTGCGCGGCCGATATCTTTGGCGCGATCCCCAGTTCCGTACCCTGCACCCCGTTTGAGACCACCGGCGGCCGGATTGAGCTCGACGATGCGCTGCGCCTGATCGAGCGCAATCCGGACATCGTGGCGCTGGGCGAGGTGATGAACTGCGTGAGCGTCTTGAACGAGCCGGACGGCAAGATCCGCACGTGGCTTAAAGTACTCCGCGAACGTTATCCGAATCTCACGCGCGAGGGGCATATCAGCTATTACAACGGCAAAGAGCTGTGCGAAATCGCCTATCACGGCGTCGACTCCGACCACACCTCGCAGGGGCTCGACTGCTTCATCAACCGCATTACGCAGGGCGTGTTCGTGGAATTGCAGGAAAAGACGCTGACGTCTGAAACGGTTAAGTGGATCGAGGACAACGACCTATGGCAGGGTTTTGGCATCGTGACCGACGACGTGATGCCCGACCGGCTCTTTTCGCGCGGGCATCTCAATGTGCTGTTCAGGAAGGCCATTGCGCTGGGCATGAAGCCCGAGCGCGCGATTATGGCCACCACTTACAACCCCGCGCAGCGCATGAAGCTGCACGACCGGGGCATGATCGCGCCGGGCAAGCTGGCCGACTTCGTACTGCTCGACAGCGTCGAGGACTTCAAAATCCACTCGGTTTACAAGGGCGGCGCGCCGGTCTTCGAGGCGTCGAATCCTGCGCCGGTTACCCGGAAGACCGAACCGTTCTTCCCCGCGCACTTCTACCAAAGTGTGCGGCTCGACCCATTGACGGCCGAAGACTTCCGGCTCCGCGCCCCCGAAAACGCGGGCGCACGCGTTCTGGCGCGCATCATGGCGATCGAATACGCGACCACGCTGACCATGGAACGCTTTGACGAGCTGTCGGTCGATGACGGCCTCGTGGACTACGAAAACTCGCCCTACTGCCTGATCGCGGTGTTCGACCGCTACAGCGGCGAGGCGAAGCGCGCCTACGGGCTGATCGGCGGGCCCGACTTCATCCACGCCGGGGCGATCGCCAGCAGCTATGCCCACGATCACCACAACCTGCTGGTGGCGGGCAAGACCGCGCGCGACCTGATGACCGCGGCCAACTGGGTGATCGAGCATCAGGGCGGCATCTGCGTCGCGAACGACGGCAAAGTGATCGCGGCGCTGGGGCTCGAGGTGGGCGGCATTGTGACCGAAGCGCCGATGGCCGAAGTGGCGCAAAACGCGAGTGCGGTCACAAAGGCGATGGAAGCGCTCGGCTACCACCACCCGAACCCGCTGATGTCGTTTGGCTGCCTGGGCCTCGGCGTCTCGCGCGCGCTGCGCCTGACCGACATGGGCTACGTCAAGACTGCCGAAGGGCGGCTGGTGCCGCTGTTTGAATGATATGGGGGATACCATGCCAGAGATCAAACTGCAAAAACACATCCGCTGCGTGCCGGGCGACGTGGCGCGCTACGTGCTGATTCCGGGCGACCCGGCGCGCGCGCACCGAATCGCGCGGCAGCTTACCGGCGCGCGGCTCGTAGCCGAAAACCGCGAGTACACGGTGCTCACCGGCAGCTACGAGGGCGTGCCCGTCTCGGTGTGCTCGACCGGGATCGGCGGGCCGTCGACGGCGATCGCGATGGAGGAGCTTCAGCGCGTGGGCGCGGACACCTTCATCCGCGTGGGGTCGGCGGGCGCGCGCCACGACAGCATCCCGATCGGCAGCGCAGTGATCGTGAACGCCGCGGTGCGCGCGGGCGGCACGGCGCGCGCGTACCTGCCCGACATCTACCCGGCGGTGGCGAGCCACGCCGTGACCTGCGCGCTGGAATCGGCGGCGCGATCGCTGGGCATAACGCCGCGCGTCGGCTGTTCGCTGAGCCGCGACGCCTATTACCAGCAGGACGAGGGCCTGAACGACGTGCTGCGCGGCGTGCGCGATCTGCTGGTCAGCGAGATGGAGTGCGACACGGTCTACGTGGTCGGCGCGCGGCGGGGCCTGCGCACCGGCGCGGTGGTGGGCACCGACTCCAACCGCTACCTTGCGGTACAGCCGCCGCTCGAGGAGCTCGAGCACCTTTACATTGGGGCCGAGCGGCAAACGATCGCCATCGCGCTCGCCGCCGTTTCGATCCTGGCGAAGCGGGACGCGGGGTAACCCCCGCGTCCCGCCCCTTGGCTATTTGAGCTTGTACGAGCGCAACACCTTCCCACTCTCGTCCCTGACATTCAGCGTGAGGGTATCCTGCTTCTGCGTCAGGCAGTACATGGTTGCCCGGTAACGCGTCGCGCCATCGTCCTGATTGACCTTCTCTATCGAATCGAGCTCGGCGATCGTCTGCCCGCCTTCGTCCACCAACGTGAATCCGGGAAAACGCGGCCGTCCATAGAATATGGAGTTGGCATTCGACGCCACAGGTTCTCTGAACACCCGATCATCCAACGCATGAAAATCGACCGTGACGTACGCGGGATAGATCACCGCGCCATCGATGGTGTACGCCAAGTCATCCATGGTAATGCGCCCGCCGATCGGCACTTCGGTGCGTTCTTCCATGCTGCGCGGCATTTGAAACCTAAGTTTCCAAACGCCGTCCAGCGCCGGAGCCTCGCGCGCGTAGTCCACGATCAGCTCATAGTCTAAAACCTTTTCCAACTCCAACCCGGCAAATCCGTGATGCGATTGGACTGCCGATTGTTCCCCTAACATCCTGTTGCGGCTGCTGCCGATTTTGTCCATCAGCCTGCTGCCCGGCGCTCTGAGCGCCAGGCCGCCAAACCTCATCAACCCATCGGAGGGCCATTCGACCGAGATGACCAAGCCGCCCTCCGCCATACGGATGGCCGTGAACCGGGCCTCGGGCACACCGGGCACCGGGAAGGGCATGGGCTTTTGCACGGCCTCGCCCAGCGTGAGCGCGGTGGGTTGGCTGTAGAACCTTTGAATCTCGGGTATGATGCCGTCGATGGTAAGCTCTACATTTTGTCCGGCCAGCGATTGATCATTCGGGAAGGTCACCAGTGCGTTCGTCCTTCCGTCCGGCGATTTCTTGGGCAAGTAATAAGAACCGCCTTCGCTGCCGGTGAGGGCCAAATTACATTCCATCCCCTCGCCCAACCGCCCCTGCGCGTCCTCGAAGCTCAGCGCGACCATGCTCTCCGCTTCGCCGGCAAAGGCAGCCTCCACGCGCACGGTGAGGCCGTCCTGCGTATCCTTGCAGCCGACCGCGCCGCCATATACACCGAGCGCATCCAGTACCTCCTTTGGCCCACCGTAATCTCGGAACATGTCCGCGACCATCACGCCCAGGTCGGTGGTCGCCAGCGCCGTGGCGAATGCCAGCATCACGGTAAGCAGGGCCGCCAGCACGATCGCCGCGCGCCTGCCCGCGCGCCGCCTGCCCGCGAGGCGCGGGGCGAGACCCACGCGCTCAAGCACCCGGTCGCGTACGCGCCGCATCGCGTCCTCGTCCCACACATCCCGCAGCTCCGCATCCCGCTCGCGGGCGGGGATCGTCTCGCTCAATTTGATCTTCACGCTTACAGCCTCCCTTCCAAGTAGGCCTTGAGTTGCCTGCGGCCGCGGTACAGCCGGCCTTCCACCGCGCGCTCCGTCAGCCCGAGCGCACGGGCGATGTCTGAAAGCGCCTCGCCCCAGTAGTACCGCCGCTCGAAGATTTCGGGGTCGGGCGGGCCCAGCGACCGCACGGCCTCGCCCAGCAGCGCTTCCAGCTCGGCCTGCTCGTATTGCGCGGGCGGATCGGGCACGTCGAGCTCGAGGATGTCCTCGTCCAGCGGCAGGAACGGGGCCGAGCGGCTCAGCCGTTCGCGCAGCTTGACCGCCTTGTTGCGCGCGATGGCGGCAACATAGGGCTTGAGGTCGCCCTTCTCGGGGTCGTACCGGTCCCGCGCTTGCCAAAGTGCCAACAGCGCGTCGGCGGCGCACTCCTCGACGTCCTCGCGCGTGGCGCGATTCCCGGCGACGCGGCTGACGATGGCGTAAACGTACCCGCCGTACCGCGCGATCAGCGCTTCGCACCGCTCGCGCTCGCCGGAGGCGTCTTCCATTGCGCACCGCCTCATGGCCTCACCCGCTTTCTGCCGCCCTCATCCATCTATTTCCCCCCGCGGAGCAAAAACCCACGCGGAATCGCATAAAAAAAGTGGCTTCCCAAGCCACCGGTCATTCACCCGTTCACCAGTTCTTCCGCCAGCGCCTCCAACTTCCGCATGCGCGCCTTGACCCCGGATTTCCCCAGCGCGGGCGTCAGCATGCCGCCCAGTTCCGCCAGCGACGCGTCGGGGAAGCGCACGCGCAGCTCGGCCACATCGCGCAGCGGTTCCGGCAGCGCCTCCACGCCCAGCTGCCTGTCGATCACCTCGATCACGCTGAGCTGCTGCTCGGCCGCGGCCAGCGCCTTGTCCACGTTGGCCGAGTCGCAGTTGGCCTGGCGGTTGGCCTCGTTGCGCAGATCCTTGACGATGCGCACGTTTTCGAGCTGAAGCATCGCCTGGTGCGCGCCGATCAGCGCCAGCGCGGTCGCCATGTGCTCGCCGTCCTTCAGGTACACCACCCACTGCGCCTTGCGCTGCACGCGCCGCGCGGGCAGCCCAAACGACAGCAGCACCGCCTCGGCGCAAGCGGCCAGCGCTTCGTCGCCGACCGCGATCTCGAAGTGGTAGGACCTGCGCGGGTCGCCCGTCGAGCCGCCCGCGAGGAACAGCCCGCGCAGGAACGCCTGCTTGCAGCATTCCCCCTGGATCAACTCCGGCGCGGGCACGCTGCGCATGCCGAACGGCTGATCCTTGTCGAGCAGCTTGAGCGCCTTGAGCACGCGCGGCAGCTCGTTTTCGGGCGGGCTCACTTCATAACGCACTTGCCCGCCCAAGCGGCTCGATTTGACCGCCGCCATCAGGCAGTCGCAGTGCAGAAAACGCTTGAACAGCCGCAAATACCGCTCGGCCGCAAAGGCGCCGCCCACACTCAGCGACAGCGCGTACCGGCCCGGTCCCTTGAACGTCAGCGCGCCCGAGCCCAGCGCCGCGCCGGAAAGCTCGGCCAGCGCGCAGCAACGCTTCTCGCAGGGCACGCGCGCCGCCTCCTTGCGCGCCTCCACCGAAAAGGACAAGCTAATCCTCCCCTACGATGCGCACCTCGGGCGTCAGCAGCACCCCTGAATGCGCGTGTACCTTCTCGCGCACCAACTCGATCAGCTCGATCACGTCGCGCGCGGTCGCGCCTCCCGCGTTTACCACGAACCCGGCATGCTTGGTCGACACCATCGCGCCCCCGACCGCCAGCCCCTTGAGCCCGGCCTGCTCGATCAGCGCCGCCGCGTAATGGCCCTCGGGCCGCTTGAACGTCGAGCCCGCCGAGGGCAGGTGCAGCGGCTGCTTGTCGCGCCGGCGCTCGGCCAGGTCGCGCATCCTCTCCTCGATCGCCTCGGGGTCGCCGGGTTTGAGCTCAAACACCGCGCTCAGCACCACGCCACCCTCGCGCATCACGCGGCTGTTGCGGTAGCTGAACTCAAAACCCCGATTGTCGTACTCGGTCACGATGCCGCCGCTGAGCACCCGGCCGCTGATGAGCACATCCACGATCTCGCCGCCGTAGGCGCCCGCGTTCATCAGCACCGCGCCGCCCACCGAGCCCGGAATGCCGGCGGCGAACTCGAAGCCGGAAAGCCCCTCGCGCTGCGCCAACAGCGCCACCGCCTTGAGCCGCGCGCCCGCCTGCGCGTGGATCCGGTTGTCCCGCTTCTCCAGCCGCGCGAACCGATCCGCCAGCTTCACCGTCAGCCCCCGCACGCCGCCGTCGCGCACGATCAGATTCGATCCCCCGCACAGCGTCAGCACCGGTACGCCCATCCCGCGCGCGATCTCAAGCGCCGCGAGCAGCTGCGCCTCGCCGTCCGGCTCGACCAGCAAATCGGCCGGGCCGCCCACCTTCATCGTGGTGTGCCGGCTCATCGGCTCGCGCTCGTATAGCTGTCCGTCCGCAAAACCGGCCTCGCGCAGCCGCCAAATCAATTCGCGCATGCTCGTCACCCCGATCTATATGTTATTTCAGGCGGCCGGGGCGCATACGCAAAACCCCGGGAGGGTCGGAAGGCCGCAGCCCTCCATGTTCAATCGTACCGGCGCCGCCCGGAAAATCCCTCAGGCTTTTTAGGCGCCGTCCCCCGTCACCCTCTCACGCGAATACGGCCGCAGCCAGATTCCCGTGACCTGTCAGTCGACAAACACATAATTCTTGCTGCCCCTGAACATTTCCTGGCAATGCACCACCAGCACCGCGTCGGGCTTGAACTCCTCGATCATCTGCTCGGCCGTTATGCGCGTACGCCTGAGGTCCAGCGTGCACACCTCGCGCGCCGCCAGCGATAAAAACGACGCGGTGGGCGTGCCGAACGAGTCCTTGATGACCAGCACTCGCCCCGCGGGCGCGGCCTCGTTGGTATAGTATGCCTGATCGGTATGGCGGCCATAGGCGTCGTAGATGTTGTGCGGCAGCGCTCCGTTATCCAGCACGTCGCGGTTGAGCACCGCGGCCTCGAATGAACCCTCGCGCTCCTGCCACTCATTCGACGAGCGCTTGACGCGCGAGCGGATCATGGTCGCGTACTTGGGCGTGATCCAGTAGAAATCGTCGGGCGCGACCGCATCCGCCCCGATCCGCGCGCCCACGTCGCCCAGGTGCGCGCCGGGCAACTGCTTGATTTCAAAGTTGTCCAGGTCGATCGCCTGGTCATCCAGCGCGACCTTGCCCGTCTGGTTGAGCGCCTTGACCGCCGCACGGTAGGCTTCGAACGCCATGCGGATCGCCCAATGCTGGTCGGTGCGCATCGCGGCTTCCTGCATCGCAAAGCCCTGTTCGCGGTACAGCGCGCGGCTGTCGATCGTCGTCACCCCGCTCGCGCGCAGGCCGTCCACGATCTTATCGGCGGTCTGGTTGTTGAAATCCCGCACCCCGGTCGGCAGCAGCCCATCCTCGTACAGCTCGCTGTGCGCGTACACAAAGGCCATCGGAATGCCCTGCTCGTCAAGTTTGTCCTTCAGCCGTGCCATCGCGTCCACCTCGGACCCAATCCGCTCGTCGCTGGCCGGCCCCTGCACGTCGTAGAGGTGGCCGGTCTTGAGCCGAACCATCGTGGTGCCGCCGAAGGACAGCATCTGCTTACCGAGCGAGAGCTGAAACCGCGCGTTGAGTTTTTGAAACTGATCCTTGCCCAAGAGGTTCGCGTTGATCTCGCCCCTCAGCGATTCAATGCGAGGCTTGAGCGTTTGCAGGCCTCGCTCGCCCTTGGCGTTTTGCGTGTAGGTTACGAAGAAGGCATAGGCCATGCCCTTGTAATTTTTCGCCAACGTCACGCCGCCGATGGTAAAGACCGCGATCAGCAGCGCCGCCGCCAACACCATGTTCACTTTCTTGGTCATATCGCACCCCGTCTTCGCATTAGAAGTTGAAGTAGATGAACGGGTTGTAGCCGCCCATTACCACATAGCTCAGCGCCAACACGAACGCCGCCAGCAGCCCGATGCCGCCGAGCACTTGCATCGCATTGTCCGAAATACGCAGCGTGCGCCGGATGAACGGCCCGACCGGCAACGACGCCACGACGCCCGCCAGCACAAACCAGCCGTACTCGCGCACGTACATGGTCGCGGTGGCATCCCAGAATCCGCGCCCCGCGGCACCGTACATCGCCGCGATGAACCGGCCCGCCTGCGGCAAGGTAGCCGCCTTAATCAGCACCGTCACCGTGAGCACCATCGCCGTGGTGTACAGGTAGCCGAGCGGCCGCTTCCCGATCCACTTGCCGAACGGCGTGTACTTCTCGATGACCAGCAGTACGAAGAAGCCGAGGCCCCACATAAGGAATGTCCACGCCGCGCCGTGCCACAGGCCGGTCAGCGCCCACACCACGAACATATTGAAAATGGCGCGCCCCTTCTTTACCCGGCTGCCACCCATCGGGAAGAACAGGTAGTCGCGAAACCAGGTGCCCAGCGATATGTGCCACCGACGCCAGAACTCGGTGATCGAGCGCGACATCATCGGATAATTGAAGTTTTCGAGGAAGTGGAAGCCGAACATCCAGCCCATACCGATCGCCATGTCCGAATAGCCGGAAAAGTCGAAGTACACCTGCCAGTGATAGGCGAATGCGCCCAGCCAGGCCGCGGCGGTGCTCAGTTCGCCCGCGGGCAGAGCGAACGCGTCGTCGGCCAGCATCGCCAGGGTGTTGGCCAGCAACACCTTTTTGCACAGCCCGATCAGGAACCGCCGGCAGCCCGCCGCAAATTCGTCGGGGTTTTCATGGCGTTCTTCGATTTCCGCGGCCACCGTCTCATAGCGCACGATGGGGCCCGCGATCAACTGCGGGAAAAACGACACGTACAGGCAGACGTTGAAAAAGTTCTTCTGCATCGCGCCGTTGCCCCGGTACACGTCGATCACGTAGCTCATGGCCTGGAACGTGAAGAACGAAATGCCGATCGGCAGCGCGATCTTGGGCACGGGCCAACCCAGCCCGAACGCCCAGTTCAGGTTGCTCATGATGAACATCAGATATTTGTAGACGCCGAGCAGCCCGAGGTTGAAGATCACCGCCAGCGTAAGCGCCCACTTACGGCGCTTCTCGGACGCGCCCGGCCAGCCCACGCCCAGCCCGCCCAGCCAGTTGACGGTGATCGACAGCAGCATCGTAAGCACGAACACCGGCTCGCCCCAGGCGTAGAAGATCAGGCTCATGAACGTCAGGAGCAGGTTGCGCGCCGTGCGCCCTCTGAGCAGGAAGTAGACCAGCAGCACGATGGGCAAAAAAAAGAACAAAAATATCGAGTCCGAAAAGACCATGGCGTACTTTGTCCTCCGTTCGTAAGTGTACGGCGAGCCCTATATTACCATACTCACGCCGATTTGTCGACCGGCGTGTTTGCGCCGTGTCTTAAGTACGCGCTAAAATTGGCGCTTGACAGCGGCTTTTTCGGCTCCTATAATCGGAAATTGAAGCACACAAAGGGGGGATCATCCATGAAGATCATCGATCTGCGCAGCGACACCGTAACGGAGCCCACCCAGGCGATGCGCGAGGCCATGTTTCGCGCCGAGGTGGGCGACGACGTCTACCGCGACGACCCCACGATGAACGCGTTCGAACGGGACGCCGCACACATCCTCGGCAAACAGGCCGCGCTGTTCGTGTCCTCGGGCACCATGGGCAACCAGTTGGCCATCATGAGCCAGACATCGCGCGGCGACGAGATCATCGTGGGCGCGGCCTCCCACATCTTTGAGCACGAGGTGGGCGCGGTAGCGGTGCTGTCGGGCGCGAACCAGCGCCAAATTCCCTTTGAAGACGGCATCCCGGACGCCCGGTCCATCGAGCGCGCGATCCGGCCCGCGGGCGACATCCACCTGCCCGAGACCCGCCTGATCTGCCTGGAAAACGCGCTGGCGGGCGGGCGCGTGGTGCCGCTTTCCACGATGCGCGAGATCTACGCGATGGCGAAGCGGCGCGGCATCGCGGTGCACCTGGACGGCGCGCGGGTGTTCAACGCGGCGGTGGCGCTGGGCGTCGAGGTCACCGAGCTGACCGCCTGCTGCGACACGCTGTCCTGCTGCCTGTCGAAGGGGTTGTGCGCGCCGGTGGGCGCGCTGCTGGCGGGACCTGCGGACGTGATCGAGCGAGCGCGCAAATACCGCAAGCTGCTGGGGGGCGGCATGCGTCAGGTGGGCTTCCTCGCCGCCGCCGGCCGCATCGCGCTGACCGAAATGACGCGGCGGCTGCACGTAGATCATAAAAACGCCCGCCGCCTGGCCGAGGCGCTTATGGCGTTGCCGGGCGTGACGCTCGATCCGGACGCGGTCGAGATCAACATGGTGTTCTTCCATCTGGACCGCGACCGCGACTTCCTCGATAAACTGCCGGGCCTCATGCTGGCCGAGGGCATCAAGATGAACGGCCACGAGGAAGGCGTGTTCCGCTTTGTGACGAGCAATGACGTGACCGAAGCCGACGTCGATCGGGTGGTCGATGTGCTGGGTCGGTTGATCGGATGAAGCATAGGCGGTGCCCCCTCCCATTCCCCTCCGGGGAGGAGAATGGGAGGGGGCTTCCGGTCTCCCGTCACCGGATGAAATTCATCCAGACCCGCCGCTCTTCCTCGGGGACCGGCACCGCCGCCTTTCCGGCCTCGACGACCTTGAGCAGCCAGGCCATCGAGCGGGCGTTCTTGCGCAAGGTCTGAATGCCCTCCGCGTCCCGCGTCACCTCGCCCTCATCGGCCCCATAGGCCAGCGTCCAGTATTGGGACGGCGGCAGGATCGTCTGGGCCAGATGCAGGTAGTTGTTCAACTGATGCACCACGTCCACGCCGCCGGCGCGTCGCGTAACCGAGATCGAGGTGGCGACCTTGTACTTGAAATAACGGGAACTGGTGTAGAACACCCGGTCGAGGAAGGCCTTCATCGTGCCTGCGATGCCGGCGTAGTAGGTGGGCGAAGCCAGGATGAAGCCGTCTGCCTCGCGCATCTGTTTCGCTGTTTCGTTGACGGCATCATCCTCGAACACGCAGCGGTTGCCCTCGCTCGTCTTGCAGTATCCGCAGCCGATGCAGCCATGGATGTCTTGCCCGCCGATTTGAATGGTTTCAACATCGATGCCCTGCTTGGAAAGCTCGTCCGCCATCACCTCGAGCGCCTGATAGGTGTTCCCGCCCTTGCGGGGGCTGCCGTTGATCGCAATGACCTTCATGCCGTCCCGTCCTCCTCAATAGATCTCCTTGACCGCCCGATACAGCGCCTTGTAGCGCCGGTAGTGCGCCGCGTAGGCGGCGGTGTGCTCTGCGCGCGGCTCGAACGAGCGCGCGTAGCCCACCAGCGCGCGCTGCGCCGTCCACGCGTCGGGGTAGAGCCCGAGGCCCACGTAGCACAAGAGGGCGCTGGCCAGCGTGCCCGCCTCGCTGATCGCGCTCAGGTACACCGGCCGGCCGAACAGGTCGGCGCGCAGCTGCATCCACAAAGCGGATTTCGCGCCGCCGCCCGCGGTAATCACCTTTGATATGCCGATGCCCGCGTCCTCGAGGCACTCGATATTGAGCATCATCTCGTAGGATTCGCCCTCGAGGAACGCGCGAAACAGCGCGCCGCGCGAGGTGCCGAGGCGCAGCCCCGCCACCACGCCCGGGGTGGACGCGTCCATGTAGGGCGTGCCGCCGCCGGCAAGGTAGGGCAGCACGATCAGCCCGGTCGGCTCGCCCGGCGCTTCCCGGTTCAGGATGTCGTAGGCGTCCGCGCGGTCGGCTACGTCCGTCGCCAGCACGTCGCGGAACCACTTGACCGCGCAGCCGCCCGACATGTTGAACGCATAGGTCACGTACAGAGCGCTGTCGAAGTAGGGCACCATCGGGAAGTTGTACTTGAGCAGCTTGCCGGAATCGAGCGCGGCCTCGTCCATCACGCAGGTGATGCAGTCCACCGTGCCCATGCCGTTCATCACGTCGCCCGCCTCGCGCGCGCCGCTGCCGAGCGCCGCCAGAATCTGGTCGTGGCCGCCCACGATCAGCTTCGCGCCCGGCGCAAGGCCGAGCGAGCGCGCCGCCCCGGCGCTCAGCTCCCCGACGACGCTGCCGCCGGGCACCGGGCGCGGGAGGCACCGCGCACTTAGCCCCGAAAACGCCACGGCCTCGTCGATCCAGCGCTTTTCCCGGACATCGAACATGCCGCTGCGCGCCGCCAGCGAGTAGTCGCAGGCGTGCTCCGCGCCGAGGCTGTAGGCGATGTAGTCGGCGATGAAGCAGATCCTGCGCGTGGCCGCCATCTGCTCGGGCCGATGCGCGCGCAGCCAGTGCAGTTTGTAGATTGAGAACATCGGATCGACGAACTGGCCCGAGCGCTCGAACACCTGCTCGCGCGTATGCAGCTGCAAATACGCCTCGCAGGCCTCGCTGCCGCGCTTGTCCATGTAGATCATGGTGTTGCCCAGCGGCTCGTCCCGCTCGTCCAGGCAGACGAACGACTCGCCGAACGAGGTCACGCAAATCGCGCGCACGTCGCCCATGCCGCGCGCCGACTGCTCGATCACCGCGCGGGCACTCGCAAGCAGCACCCGCGGGTCGAGCTCGTACTCGCCCTTTTCCCGCCCGATCAGGTCATACTCGCGGTAGGCATGCGCGAGCACGTTCGCGCGCTCGTCAAAGACCGTACTCTTGACCCCCGATGTGCCCACGTCCAGGCCGATCACCCGCATGTGTAGGCCCTCCCCTTTGCGCATGCACGATTGTATGTAGTTTTATCCTTTCGCCGCGCCCGGTGAAAATCCTGCCTCTCGCCTTGGAATCAATTCTTAACATATCCATCTGCTACATTTTGGTGTGCAAAGTTGTCTTATATCCATAGGACGCGAAATTCCATACCGTGAAACTGAGGAGGGTTGCGTGTTGCGTACCCAAAGCATTCGGCGAGGCTTGCCCATTTTCTTGCTGCTGCTGTGGCTGATATGCGCCGGCGCCCCAGTCGCCCGCGCGCTTGCGCCCACGCCCATGCCGGTCTCCGCGCCGTCGGCGGACTTAGGCGGCGAGGCCGACGACGACTGGGGCGAGGCCATGGCGGGCGACGAGGCCGACGGCGGCGACGAGGCCGACGGCGGCGACGAGGCCGACGGCGAAGCGGGCGAGGCCGACGACATGGACGAAGAAGCGCAAGGGCCATCTCTGCGCGCGGACGAGCATCAGGCGCTGGTCAATGCCGAGGAGCAAAGGCGCGTCGCGCTGCTGCACACCGAGGTCGATCATCCGGATCTTACGATCGACGCCATGCTGGGCTACGGCGGCGTGATCGGCTACGGCCGCGCGATGCCCATCGCCGTGACGCTGCGCAACGCGGGCGGCGACCTGGACGGCAGCGTGTGCCTGAACCTGTACCAGAGCCAATCCGAGTACGACCGGGTGGAGTATCCGCTGTTTTTGGCCGCCGGGGCCGAAAAGACGATCACCATGCCGGTGACGCTTTCCATGAAGCAGCCCGATTACACGATCGAATACTGCGTCGGCGGCGCGGTCGTGGCGTCGAAGAACTTCCGCCCCGCCGAGGCGATCAGTCCGGAGGTCCGGCTGATCGGCGCGCTGTCCGCCGATCCGAACGGCCTCGCCTACATGAGCCTGTCGGCCCGCAACGACCCGCTGCTGCGCGGCGAGTTCTTCCGGGTGATCCCGCTCACGGCCGAGCGCTTCCCCGACGACCTCGACCGGCTGAACGCCTTCGCGCTGCTGGTCGTGGACGGCGTCGACCTGCGCGCGCTGGGCGACGCGCAATCCAAGGCGCTTTGCGACTGGCTCGGCGCGGGCGGCATCGCGATTGTGGGCGGCGGCGCGGGCGCGGCGTCCGGCTACCCGTTCTTTGAATCGTTCACCGGCATCCGCGCGGGCGCATTGACCGACGCCGGCGACATCACCCCCGCGCTCATGGCCTACCTGGGCGTCAGCGAGGCGGCGCTCGGCGAAAACATGCTGTGCGCGGATATGATGGGCGCAAGCCATGTGCTGGCCGCGCCCGACCGGCCGCTGATCGCGCAAACGCCCGTCGGCGAGGGGCTGATCTACACGGCGGCATTCGAGCTGGGCGCGAAGCCGCTGAGTCTGTGGCCGGGCGCGTCGGCGCTGTGGCAGCGTGTGCTGCTCAAGAGCGCGCCCGACGCCTATCAGCGCAGCCTCTCCGCCGGCTACGACAACTGGGACTACGACCCCGATTACGACGGCATGAACGCCGTCCGGGAAATCCCGGTGGACAACCCGCCGGACGCGCGGCCGGTGAGGCTTTTGCTGATCGGCTTCGTCGCGCTGGCCGGCATCCCGTCCTACTTCCTGTTCAAGAAGCTCGACAAGCGGGCGCTGCTGTGGCTGACCATGCCGCTGATGGCCGTTTGCGCCGCGCTTTTCATCTGGGGCATCAGCCGTAACGCCGGTTTCGACAGCCCGGTCGCCACCGTTTACACGCTGGCGGCGCTCGACGAGGACGGCGAAGCGCAGGTATCGACCTACGCGGGCGTGTCGAGCGCCGACAAAGCGCCGATTGCGGTGTCGGTCGGCCCGGGCGTGAAGCTCACGCCGATCGATCAGCCCCGCTATGACTACTACGGCGACGACAGGCAGATCAAGACGCCCAATCAGCTGCGCTACCGCCACCTGCGCGCGGACGCGCCGGCCATCACCTTCCCGGCCGCGCCCTCGTGGAGCGAGCGCACGGTGAAGCTGGACGCGCCCCAGCCGTTTACAGGCACGATCGACGCGCGCATCTGGATGGAGGAGGACGGCCTGCACACCGAGGTTCGCAACGACACCCCCTACCGTCTGAACGGCTGCGGCATCATCACCTCGGCGGGTTATGCGTCCATGCAAGACCTCGAGCCCGGCGCGTCCGGACGTGCGACGCTGACCTATCTCACGGACGCCGAACGCAAACAGCTCAAGGACGCGCAAGCCGCGCATTTGAACGGCGAATTCACCCCGGTGTTCGACGGACGGATGACCGACGCAAGCATGAACGGCGCCGACCCGGCCTACCTCTATCGATTCGTCGACGCGCTGTACCTGCCCGAGGAGAGCGTCCCCGACCCCGCCGAGCGCTCGGCCAACATCCGCAAGAACAGTGGCGACCCGGCGGGCAAGGAGCGGCGGATGCGGCGCGACCGGCTGCAGCAGCGCGTGTACCTGTGGGGCGGCGAGGACCGCGTGCAGGCGGTGTTCCGCTTCGTGGCCTTCAGCGAGGACTTGGGCAAGGTTACGCCCACGTGCGGCGGCCGTCCCGCCGAGCGCGTCGCGCGCCGGGCGCTGATCGATAAGGCCATGGCCTACGACCCGGTGGGGCCGACCGGCGTGGTGTTCTGCCCGCGCGGCACACTCGCGGCGTACAAGGCCGCGCTTGTAAGCGGCGCGCCGGCAATCGGGGACGCGGTGAGCGGCCGGGAATCGTTCTCGCTCGCCGAGCAGCCGATGTTCGCGTTCGAGCTGCCCAAAGGCATGACGGTCGATGAATTGAACATCATCGGCGTCTTCTACGGCGAGCAGATGCCCAAGGTGCAGTTGTACAATCACAAAACCCGCGCGTGGGACGAGCAGCGCACCGCGTTCATCAACTTGAAAGGCGAGGCCGCCTCGCCCTACATCGGGCCGGACGGACGGCTGTACGCGGGCTACGTGCCGGGCGAAAATGTGTCCGCTCCCGGCGATTACGGGCTGCAAGCGCCGTACATGACGCTGACGGGGAGGGTAAAGCCATGATTGAGGTACGCGGCCTTACGCGCGACTACGGCAAGTTACGGGCGCTGGACCACCTCGACATGGTGATCGGGGACGGCGCGCTGCACGGCTTCGTCGGCCCCAACGGCGCGGGCAAGACCACCACGATGCGCATTCTGGCGACGCTGTTGCCCGCCACCTCGGGCACGGCCACGATCGACGGCGTGTCGGTCACCCGCAACCCGCGCGCGGTGCGCCGGATGCTGGGCTACATGCCCGACTTCTTCGGCGTGTACGACCGGCTGCACGCCTGGGAATACCTCGACTTCTACGCGCGCTGCTACAGCCTGCACGCGCGCGAGCGGGCCAAGCGGATCGACCAGTTGCTGGAACTTACCAACCTGACCGACAAGAAGGACGCCTACGTGGATTCGCTGTCGCGCGGCATGAAGCAGCGGCTGTGCCTGGCGCACGCGCTGGTTCACGACCCACGCTTTTTGATCCTCGACGAGCCGGCCTCGGGCATGGACCCGCGCGCCCGCGCCGAGATGAAGCAGATCCTGCGCACGCTCAGCGCAATGGGCAAGACCGTGCTGATCTCCTCGCACATCTTGCCCGAGCTATCGGAAATGTGCGACGCGCTGACGATCATCGACCGGGGCAAGTTGGTGTTTTCCGGCCCGGTCGAGGAACTCGCGCGCAAGATGCAGGGCGATGCGGAGCTGTGCATTCGCCTGCGTCAGGACGCGGGCGAGGCGGCGACGGAACGGCTGGTGCGGCTGCTCAAGGAATTCGCGGGCGTGACCGGCATCACCGAGGCCGGGGACCATGTGTTCAGCGTGGAGATGGACGGCGGCGAGGACGCATGCCACGCGCTGCTTAGACTGCTGATCGACGCGCAGGTGCCGGTGGTGGACTTCCACCGGCGCAGGATGAACCTCGAAAAGGTATTCATGGAGGTGACGGAGGCGTGACGAACCCGATCTTGGTGACCTCGGCGCGGCGGCGCATGCGCTCGCTGCGCACGATCCTGATCTTCACGCTGTACACGGCGGCGCTGCTCGGCCTCTCGTGGCGGGTGCTGTCGCGCTTCGGCGCGAAAACCATCGAGCTGACAGCGATGCGCGCCGGGATCGACGGCTACATCATGCTGGTGGTCATGCAGTTTCTGCTGATCGTGCTGGTCGCGCCCGCGATGACCTCGGGCGCGATATCGGGCGAGCGCGAGCGGCAGACGCTCGATCTCTTGCTCGTGACCGGCACCGGCTCGCTGCGCATCGCGCTGGGCAAGCTGCTCGAGAGCTTTCTGTTCCTGGCGCTGCTGATCGTGTCGAGCGCGCCGTTCCTGGCGGTGGTGCTGCTCGGCGGCGGCGTGTCGATCCTGGACATCGCCTGGTCGCTGCTGTTCCTGCTGACGGCGGCGTTCGCCGCGCTGTCGGTCGGGCTGTTCTGCTCGGCGCTGTTCAAGCGCGCCGCCACCTCGGCGGTGGCCGCCTACCTCGTGATCTTCGGGATCGGCGTCGCGACGCTCATGCCCATCGCGGCGGGCGTGAGCGAGACATTCCAGAAATTCGCCGACGACCCCAGCCTGACGGCCTCGCTGACGGCGGCGGGCGCGCTGGCGCTCATGTCCAAGGCGCTGCTAATCAGCCCCGCGATCGGGCTGTTTTCGCTGCTGACAGCGCAGACCGAGCTGATGCGCACCACCTTCCGGGGTTATGTGCCCTACGGCGGCACCTGGTACGCGCTGCTCGAGAAGCTTGGGTTCGCGCATGTGGCGCATATCAACATGGCGATTATGCTGACGGCCTCGCTCGTGCTGATCGCGCTCAGCGCGCTGCTGGTGCGCCCGCGCGCCATACGGCGCAGGAAGAAATGAGCGCAATTTCAAAGGCGCTCGGGCCGGTCAGGCGGCGGTTACGCGCGGTGAGGGCGCTCAAGGCGTCGGACATTGCGTTGGCCGTCGGCGCGACGCTGGGGTTTATCATTTGGCTGATCGCATGGCTTTTCTTCTGGCCTCAGGCGCGGTTGTGGATGATCGTGGTATTCACCGCTTCGGCACTCGCTCCGCTGATCGCGTATCTCTGGCCGGTCCCGCCCGCGCGCGCGGCGCGGGCGGCCGATGGCTGCGGGCTGAACGAACGGGTGCAGACGGCGCTGGAATATCCGTCGGGCGAGCCGATTCATGCATTGCAGCACGCGGACGCGCTTAAGGCGCTTTCGGCGCTCGATCCGCGCGAGAAGATGCCGCATAAGCCGATGCGCGCCGCGCAGATCGTTTCCAGCTGCGCGCTGCTGGCGATGAGCGTGTTCTCCTTCATCCCCGGCCCCCAGCAGGCGCGCATGAGCGAGTATGATGCGCTCAAGCACACGCTCAATGCACAGGCCGAGGCGATCGAGCGCACGGCGGACAAACTCTCACCCGAGGCGCAGGCCGAGCGCGAGCTTCAGCGGCTGGCGCGGGCGCTGGCTCCGGCGCTCAAGCGGGCCGAGACGCGCGAAGAAGCGCTGCTCGAAGCGCGCAAGGCCGTAGACGAACTCCTGCGCATCGAACGCCCGCGCGCGCAGGCGCTGCGCGAGCGCGCCGCCGAGGCGCTGGCCGAAGCGGGACTTAAGGCGCTGGCCGAAGCCGCGCGGAGCGGCTCGGAAGACGCCGTGCGAAAAGCTGCCCAGGCGCTCCAGCAACAGCCGCAGCAGGCGAGCGACGCGCTCGCGCAGGCGGCCGAGGCGCTTTCAAACGACGAGGCGCTCTCGGACGCGCTGAACGCGGCGGCCCAGGCGGCGGCCCAGGCGGCGGCGCAGGCCGCGACCGGCTCTCCCGCGCTGAACCGCGCCTTGGGCGCGCTTGCGGGGCGGCTCGCCAATCCCCCGATGACCGGCGCGGTCGGCAGCCTGGCGGCTCAACTGCGCGGCCTGCGCTCGGCGCTCACCGGCGGTCAATGTCAGGGGCAGTGCGAAGGACAAGGTTCGGGAAGCGGACAAGGTTCGGGAAGCGGACAAGGTTCGGGAAGCGGACAAGGTTCGGGAAGCGGACAAGGTTCGGGAAGCGGACAAGGTTCGGGAAGCGGCCAAGGCCCGGGCGGCGGCCAGGGCGACGGCTCCGGCTCCGGCGCGGGTCAGGGCAGCACCAATCAGGACATGGGTTATCGGGAGGACAACCGCGCGCGCTCATCCGCCGGTGGCGGCCCGGCGACGCTGCGCACCGGCGCGTATGAGGAAATCTACGACCCCACGCGCCTGGGCGACGGCGGCGAAACGACAAACGCCTCGGGCGAGGTGCGCGAGGGCGAGGTCAATCAGGTCCAGCTCGCGCCGGGCGCGGGCGATACCGGCGCTCGCGTGCCCTACCGCGCGGCGATCGGCGAATACTGCGCGGCCGCGTCCCGCGCGGCGGGCGATCCCGCCGTGCCGCCGCACGCGCGCCTTTGGGCCGACAAGTACTTTCAATCGCTGATCGACCGGGAGGGTTAGGCGTCATGAATCAACCGGCAGACAAAGTTCAAATCGAGGCGTTCTTAAAGACGACGGAGGCCCTGCGCGCCGAGATCGCGCGCGAGATCGTGGGACAAAAAGGCGTGATCGACCACCTGCTGATTGCGCTAGTCGCGGGCGGCAACGTGCTGCTCGAGGGCGTACCGGGGCTCGGCAAGACCCGGCTCGTGCGCGCGCTTTCGCGCGCGGTGGGCTTGCCGTTCTCGCGCATCCAGTTCACGCCCGACCTGATGCCCGCCGACATCACCGGCACCAACATCGTGATGAAGACCGAGCAGGGCAGCGCGTTCCAGTTCGAGCCCGGCCCATTGTTCGCGCAAATCGTGCTGGCCGACGAGATCAACCGCGCCACGCCCAAGACCCAGTCGGCGCTGCTCGAGGCCATGCAGGAGCATTCGGTCACCGTGGCCGGCCAGACGCGCGCGCTCGCCGAGCCCTACTTCGTGCTGGCCACCCAGAACCCGGTCGAGCAGGAGGGCACCTATCCCCTGCCCGAGGCGCAGCTCGACCGCTTCCTGTTCAAGGTGCTGGTGCCGTTCCCGACGCTCGAAGAGCTTTCCGGCATCGTCGATATGACGGTCACGCAAGCGCCGAGCGAGGCCCGAACGGTGGCCAGCGGCCAGGACATCCTCGCCATGCGCGCGGTGGCGCGGCAGGTGCCGGTGGCGCGCGCGGTCACCGAGCGGGCGCTGAAGCTGGTCATGAACACCCACCCGGAGCTTGAGGGCAGCCCGGAATACGTGCGCAAATACGCCCGTTTCGGGGCCAGCCCCCGCGCGGCGCAGGCGCTGATCGCCGCCGCGCGCGTGCGGGCGCTGATGGAAGGGCGCTACAACGCCTCGATGGACGACATCGACCGCCTGGCCGCGCCCTGCCTCAGGCACCGGGTGGCGCTGGGCTTCGAGGGCCTGGCCGACGGCGAGACGGTGGAGAAACTCATTGAACGGCTGATCGGGGAGACCAAGTAGATGCTGAGCGACGCCTTCCTCGCGCGGCTGGACGCGCTGTCCTTGCCGATGCGCGAGCGCGCCCGCGGCGCGGCGGGCGGCGCGCGCCGCTCGCGCGCGCTCGGCTCCTCGGCCGAGTTCTCCGATTTCCGCGCCTATGCGCCCGGCGACGATCCGCGCCGCATCGACTGGAACGCCTATGCCCGCTTTGACCGGCTGTTCGTCAAGCTGTTCATGGAAGAACAGGACGCGCTGCTCACCGTGCTGCTGGACGTAAGCGCCTCGATGGAAGGCGGCAAGTGTGCGGCGGCGGTCAAGGCCGCCGAGACGCTGATCTACCTGGCGCTGATCGGCGGCGACCGCGCGCGCGTGGTGGCGCTCACGGATAAAGACGCGGTCAGCCCGATCTTCGCCGGGCGCGCCGCGTTCGCCCGCGCGTCGGCCTTCCTGGCGGCGATTCGGCCCGAGGGCGCGCTGCGGCTCAACCAGCGCGTGCCGCGCGTCAGGCTGCCGCCGCGCGGCGTGACCGCGCTGATCGGCGACTACCTGAGCGAGGACGGCTACGACCGGGCGATCCAGTCGCTGACCTTCCGCGGGCAATCCCCGCTGCTCGTGCAGGTGCTGTCCGCCGAGGAGCTCTCCCCCGCGTTGTCGGGGGCCGTTCGGCTGATCGACGCCGAGGGCGCGGACGCGCTCGAGCTGGTGGCCGACCATCACTCGCTCGCCGCCTACGACCGCGCGCTGCAAGCGCTGCTCGGCGACTTGGGCCGGCAGGCGCATCGATGCGGCGCGCCCTACGCGCTGCTGAACGCCGACGAGGACTTTGAAAGCGCCGCGCTCGCCGCCATGGTGCGCGCCGGTCTGATTGCATAAAGGAGACTGCCCCATGCAATGGCTCAACCCCGGCGCGGCGTGGGCGCTGCTGGCGCTGGCCTACCTGCCGCTTTTGTACCTGCTCAAACGGCGGCACCGCGACGTGCCGATTCCCAGTTCCTTGCTGTGGCGGCGCGCGCTGGCCGAACGGCTGTCGAATCGCCCGTTTCAGAAGATGCGGCGCAGCTTGCTGCTCGCGCTGCAGCTGCTGCTCGCGCTTTTGCTGTCGCTCGCGCTGATGCAGCCCGTGTTTTCAGGCGGCGCGGCGCGCGAGCTGTTGCTGGCTTTCGACCTGTCGGCCGGCATGCAGGCGGACGCCGGCGGCCGGACGCGGCTTACGCGCGCGCTCGAGCACGCGGCGGGCGTCGTTTCCGCACTGCCGCCGGGCAGCCGCGTCAGCGTGGTGACCGCCGGTCGGCACACGCGCCAGCTGCTGTCGCGCTCGAGCGATTTCGCGGCGGCACACCGGGTACTCGCCGGGATAACAGCCGAGAACGGCTCTGCCGACCTCGCGCCCGCGCTGTCGCTCGCCCGCGCGATGGCGCGCGAGGCTGAGGGGCTCGAGACGCTTTTCTACACCCACGCCGCGCTCGAAGCAGAAGCGGGCGTTTTCCTGATGACCCCGTTCGAGGGCGTCGACAACGCCGCCGTGCTGTCGCTGTCGGCGGCGGGCGGCCAGGCGCTGTGCCGGGTGGCAAACTACGGCGGCGCGCGCACGCTGACCTTGAGCTGTTACGCCGACGGCGCGCCGGCGGATGCGGCGATGCTGTCCCTGGGCGCGGGTGAGACCGGCCAGGTGCGCTTTGATGTGCCAGCCGACGCCGTGCACCTGCGCGCAGAAATCCTAGAAACCGACGCGCTGCCGCTCGACAATGCCTGCGACTTCATCATCCGATCAACGCGCGCGCGCCGGGTCGTGCTGGCGGGCGAGGGCAACGTCTTCCTCGAAAGCGCGCTGACGATCGGCGGCGACGTCGAGCTGTCGCGCGGCTCGGCCCGCGAGGCCGCGCTGGCCCCGGGTTACGCGCTGTACGTGTTCGACGGCGCGCAGCCGGACGCCCCGCCCCCGTCGGGCAGCCTGATGCTGCTTAAGCACGGCGGCGCAGCCGGCCCCGGCACATTGAGGCGCGCGCCGGGCGCGCTAGCCGAGCGGCTGACGCGCGGTATGCCGCTGAAGGATGTGGCCGTGCGCGCCTACACCCCGCTGACGGCGGGCACGCCGCTGCTTTTGGCGGGCGACGACGCGGTGGCGACGCTGGACGTGCGCGACGGGCGGAAGATCGTCCGCTTCGGCTTCGACCTGCACGACAGTAACCTGCCGGTCAAGCTGGACTTCCCCTTGCTGATCCAAAACCTGCTGTCCGAGCTAATCAGCGAGAGCGCGGCGGTGGGCGCGGACGCGGCCTGCGGCCGGGACGTCTACCTGACGCCCGATCCGCGCGCAGCCTCGGCGCGGCTGATCGCGCCGAGCGGAGCCGAGTATTCCATCGACGGGCCGGGCCCGTTCGGCGAGACGAATGAAGCCGGGGTATACCGTTTCGAGCAGGTCGTCGAGGGCGAAACGCGTGTTGATGCGTTCGCGCTCAACATGCCGCGCGGCGAAAGCGAAACGCGCATGGTCCCGGAAGGCGACAATTGGGACGCGGCGACCGCGCCGGGCCGGGGCATAGGCATGCACGCGCTTGCGAAGCTGGCGGCGCTGATCGCGCTGATTGTGCTGATGGCGGAATGGTGGGTGATTGCGCGTGGGCTTTGACTTTGGCGAACCGATCTGGCTGCTCGCGTGGCCGGCGGCGCTGCTTGCGGTCTTCTGGATCGCCCGCGCGCCGGGCAGGCGCGGGCCGGGCCGCGCGGCAATCGCGCTGCGCGCGCTGGTCGCGTCGCTGTTGGCACTGGCGCTGGCCGCGCCGCAGGTCTTAGCACCCGCGCCGGAGGGCGCTACCTGGGTGCTGGCGGACGCGTCGGACTCGATGCGCTGGGGCGCGGACGACAATGACGCGCTGCGCCGCGCGTTTGAAAACGCGCCCGCCGACCTGAAGACCGGGCTGATTGCCTTCGGCGCGCGCGCGTCGGTCGAAGCGCCGCTGTCGGATGCGCACCGCTTTGTCCCGCCCTCGGTTACCGACGCCGGCGAGAGCAAATTGTCGTCGGCGCTCGAGCTGGCGCTTATGCTGCTTCCCTCCAGCGCGGCGGGCCGGATCGCGGTGGTCAGCGACGGCCTGGTCGATGATCTTCACACCCAGACCGATATGCTGGCCGCGCGCGGCGTGCCGGTCGACGTGCTGATCGCCGCCGCGCCGTCGGTGAGGGACGCCCAACTCACCGAGCTGACGTTGCCGGGCAGCGCGCGCGAGGGCCAGTCGCTGCCGATCGAGATGGCGATCGATGCCAACTTTGAGACCGACGCGACGCTTGTGCTGTACGCGAACCGCGAGCCGGTCGCCACGCGCGCGGTACACCTGCGCAAGGGCGAGAACCGGTTCGTGTTCGAAGATGCCGCGCGCAAGAGCGGCGTGGTGACCTATGAGGCGCTGCTCAGCGCCGAGGGCGACGAGCGGCCGCAAAACAACCGCCGCGCGGCCTATGTGCGGGTGGCCGGCACAGCGCGCGTGCTGCTGGTCGAGGGCGGCGCGAGCGAAGGGCGCGAGCTGTCCGAGATGCTGTCAAAGGCCGGCTACGAAAGCGAAGTGATCTCGCCCGCCCAGCTGCCGCCCGCCGCCGAGGCGCTGCGCGCCTACGACGCGGTGGCGCTCGTCAACGTGGACGCGGCCGACATCGCCCCCGCACAGCTCGATGCGCTCGATACGGCGGTGCGCGCGCTCGGGCGCGGGCTTGCCGTGTTCGGCGGCGACGCAAGCTATGCGCTCGGCGGCTACCGGGGCAGCGCGCTGGAAAAGATACTGCCGGTCAGCATGGACGTCAGGAGCACGCTCGACCTGCCTTCGCTTGCGCTGATGCTGGTGATCGACAAGTCGGGCTCGATGGCCGAAGGGCGCTACGGCACCAGCCGACTGGAGCTGGCCCAGGAGGCCGCGATGCGCGCCTGCGAGGTGCTGACCGAGCGCGACCAGGTGGGCGTAATCGCGTTCGACGACAGCGCGAAATGGGTCTCGCCCTTACAGCTCGCCGAGGATGTGCCCGCGATCCAGGCGCAGATCGGCACGATCCGCCCCGGCGGAGGCACCGCGTTCTTTGGGCCGCTGCATGAGGCGTATGAGGCGCTTGAGCGAAGCGACGCGCCGCAGAAGCACATCATCTTTTTGACCGACGGGGAGCCTGCCGACAGCGGGTTCGAGGCTTTGGCCGCCGCCTACGCGGGCGCGGGCATCACGCTGACCACGGTGGCCGCCGGCTCGGGCGCGAACGCGCAGCTGCTCGCCCGACTCGCGGCCGCGGGCGGCGGGCGTGCCTACGCCCCGAGCGAGTTCGACGACCTGCCCAAGATTTTTACCAAGGAAACCTACCTGGCCGCCGGGGCCTATGTACAGAACCGCCGCTTCACGCCCGCCATTGCCGATCACGGCTCGCTCACCGACTATCCGGGCTTCCCCGCCCTGGACGGCTACCTGGCGACCACCGCCAAGGCGCTTGCGACCGTAAGCCTCGTCAGCGACCGGGACGACCCGATCCTGGCGCACTGGCGCTACGGCGCGGGCACCGTGCTTTGCTGGACGAGCGACTTGGGCGGCGCGTGGACCGGCGACTTCCTCAATTGGTCCGAGGCCGCCGCGTTCTTCTCCGGGCTGATCGCCTTCGCGCTGCCCGAGGCCGATCAGTCGGGCGTGCTGCGAGCCGAGGTGGCGAACGGCGCGCTGCGCGTGCGCTACGAACAACCGGCGGACGCGACCGAAGAGGCCCTCGATACGCAGGCCCAGGCGCTGCTGCCGGGCGGCGCCGAGGTCGAATTCGCGCTGACCGAGGTCGCGCCGGGCGCGTTCGAGGGCGAGATACCCTCCGACGGCCCGGGCGCGTACGCGCTGACCGTGCGCCAATGGCAGGGGCGGCGCACGGTGCGGCTGCTCGAGGGCGGCGCCGCGGTGAACTACTCGGGCGAGTACGACCTGCGCAATGCCGGCGGCGCGTCCGCGCTCGAGGCGCTGGCCGGGCAAACCGGCGGGCGCGTGCTCAGCGACGCCGCCGAGCTGTTCGCCGAGCGCGGCGCGCCGGTTCGCGCGCGGATCGACCTCACGCCCTTCCTGCTGGCGGCCGCGCTCGCGCTGTTCCTGCTGGACGCCACGCTGAATCGGTTGGGCTGGCCCCGCAAATCGGCGCGCGCGCCCAGGCGATTCACGCCCATCGCAAAACCCCGCAAGCGTGTTCCCTCGCCCCCGCCCCCCGCCGCCACTCCGGGCGACGTCGAACGGCTGCTCGAGGCGCGCCGCAACCGGAAGAAGCTATGAATCGCCGTTTTGCTCCTCGATCAGCGCCTGCGCCATCGTCTCGATCGCCTGCTTCTGGATGCGTTGGCAATGCCGCTCGCAGATGAACACCCGAAGCGAAATCGCGCGCCACGACTTGCCGTCGAGCCAACGCAGGCTGATGATGCGCAGCTCCACCTCGCTCAAACGCTTGAGCAGTCGGTCCAGCAGTGCGCGGCGGGTGCGGATGTGCTCGATGCGCTCGCCCGCGCGGCGCACCTCCTCCGCGTACACCTGCGCCATCCGCTCGCGCGTGGGGGGCGGACTGGCTGCGCGCCTGCGCCAGGGCGAAGGGGCCGCTTGCGCCCCCTGCTCCGACAACCGCAAGCCGTTCTCCGCCTCGCGCAACCGCAAACGCAAATCGCCCAACTCCTGGTTGTAGTGACGCGCGATGCGCAGCATCTCCCGCACCTCGTGCGCCGCCTCCGCCGCTTGGCTCATGTGTTTCCCTCCTTAGTAACCATATTGTTCACACCGTAGCGTGAAAAAAGCTCCTCGACGCTGCGCCCGAGCAACTGCGCGATGACGATGCCCTCATCGATCGAAAAGCGGCGCTCGCCCCGTTCCTTGAGCGCGTAGGCGTTGCGGCTGGTTAGCCCCAACAACCGGGCAAATTGTTGCTGACTGAACCCTTGGGCGACCCGCGCTTCCCTTAAGACGTCGTACAACATATGCTTTCCTCCAATTTCTTCTGTCTTTATCGTTCATTCTAGGGAAATTTCGACATTCAGTCAACATTTTCGAGACTTTTCGTCCCCAAAAGTCGCATTTTGTGCTTTACTGTAACCATTTTGTTTGCTATACTAACGACGATATGCGCGGTAGGAGGGATGGCTGTGTCGTTCGGGCACAATCTGCGCGCACACCGGCTGGGGATGGGCTGGACGCAGCAACAACTGGCCGACCGGGTGGGCAAGACCAAGAACAACATCTCGCAGTACGAGTTGGGCAAGCGCGAGCCCAATTGCGAGCAGCTCAGGCAGTTTGCGCGGCTGATGGGGGTCAGCACCGACCAGTTGCTGGGCTTCGGCGCGGAGCCCGCGGCCCCCGCGTCGAAGCTGCGCGAGGACGCCGCCCCCAAGCGACCGTCCGGCGGCGGGCCCGTGCTGGCGGCGGTTTACGCCGACGCGGCGCTCGACAGGCCGACCGACTTCCGGTACCTGCCCGGAGAGGTTCACGACCCGGCGTCTCTGTTCTACTTCTACGCGCCGGACGACAGCATGATGGACTTCCGCATCCGTCAGGGCGACCTCATGCTGCTGCGCCGATCGGACGCGCCCGAGGGCGGCGGATTGTACCTGCTGCGCGGGCAGGATGGACGGGTACTGCTGCGCATGGTGCGCCTGGGCCCCGACGGCCGCTGCCTCGTGCAGGCCTCGGCGCGCCGCGCGCCCGAATGGACGGAGCCGGACCGGCTGCGCACACTCGGGCGACTACTCAGTGTGGAGTTTACCGTATGATGATACGGGTGATTGTCAACCCCGCCGCAGGACGCGGCAAGCCGCTTAAGCTGCTGGACGCGGTATGCGCGGAACTGGAAAAGCGGGCGCTCAATTATATCGTTACGCATTCCGAGCGCGCCGGGCACGTGGCGGAGCTGGCGCGCGAGGCCGGCCAGGCTACCGCGCTGCTGGTCATGGGCGGCGACGGCACGCTGTCCGAGGTGGTCTCGGGCCTTAACGGCCGCCCGGCGCGCCTGTATCTGGTGCCCAGCGGCACCGGCAACGACTTCGTCAAGACGCTGCGGCTGCCCCGCGATCCGCTGGCGGCGCTCAGGGCACAGCTGGACGGACCGGCCGCGCCGATCGACCTGCCGCAGCTCAACGGCCGCGCCTTTCTCAACGTGGCGGGCACCGGCTTCGACGTCGACGTGGTGCGCAAGGCCGAGCGCTACAAGCAGCGCTTTTCGGGTTTCATGACCTATCTGCTGGGGCTCATTCAGGCAATCCGGCATTTCAAGCCGATCGCGGCGCGCATTACGATAGACGGCGTAACCTGCGTAAAACAGCTCACGATCATCGAGGTGGCCAACGGCCGTTACTTCGGCGGCGGCATGAAGGTTGCGCCCGACGCCGACCCCTCCGACGGGCTGCTCGACCTGGTCTACGTGGACGCGGTCAAGCGCTGGCAGATCTGGTTGCTGCTGCCGCTGTTCATCCCCGGCTGGTTCACCCATCTGCCGATCACCCACCAGGCCCGCGTCAGCGCGCTCACGATCGAATCGGAAGGCATGACGATGATCGTCGACGGCGAGCTGTACGCGACAGACCGCGCCGAGTTCGGCATCCTGCCGGGAAGGATTTCGGTCTGCGGACCGCAGTAAAATACGCCTGCGGCGTGTGAAATGTGCCGCAGGCGCATCCCGTGTGTCCGAAGGGCAAGCTTCACGTGCGCAGCACAATCGGCTGCCCGCTCGCAAGCGTCTCGTTTCCCCCGCCCATCGACGCCAGCTTGCGCTGCGAAAGTCTGTAACGCTTGCCGAGACTCCACGTCGTCTCACCCTCGCCCGGCCAGTAGATCACCATACCGGCCGCGCGCTCGGGGGCGGCGCTCGTCGCGGCGCCGCTCGCCACCACCACGCGCCGGGCGACGCGGTAGAACCCGGTCAGCGAAAGCGTGCAGCGGATTTCCAGCCGGTCGCTCATCAGCGCGCCGGCGTCGGCCCCGGTCGCCGCGATGCGCACCCAGGCCGCTTCGGGCCATTCGCCCGCGCACTTGATCGCAAACGGCAACTCGCCGCGCACCGAGGTCACCTGCTGCGAGCCGCCGGGCAGGTACAGCGCCTTGACGTCGAGCGCGCCCTCGACGACGGTCGATCCGCCCTGCGCCATCCACTGACTGATTACGGGGCGCACCCGCGTGGCCAGCACCGTGCCGACCGCGCTGGCCCCCTCGGGCAGCAGCAGCGTGCCGCGAAACGGCTCGGAGACGTTGATCTGCTCGCTCCGCTGCGCCACGTCGATCGTCGTCTGCATACAGTTGACCGCGGTCGATCCGGTCGCGTAGGTGTCCGACAGCGCAGTGGCGCAATCCTGCGCGTCGGCGCGTACGCAAATCTGCGCCTCGGCCTCGAGCTTCAAAATCGCCTCGCCCTCCTCGTCGCCGGGCGCGATTTCAGTCGTCAGGCGCTTGACCTCGGCGTCCGCCGTGACATTGCCGGCCAGCCATTCGGGCAGCTCGACCAACTGCTCGAACGGCATCATCACCTTGACCAACGCCACCGGCCGCGACGGTACGCCGGTGCCAATCAGCGCCTCGGCCTGGATCTCGCCGCGCGCGCGCACGCCACCCAGGTCGCGCTCGGCGGCAATCAACCGCGCCTGCGCCCAGTCCATCAGCGACACCCGCGCGTCCAGCCCGCTGGGCAGCGCCACCTCCTCGCGCACCAACGCATCGGCCGACGACTCGGCTGCCAGCTTGCTCGAGCACACCTCCTCAAACCGCGCCTCAAGCGCGTCCACGCCGCCGATTTGCGTAATCAGCTCCGTCGGCTCGAGCGAGAGCGCCTGGACCCTGAGGCCCACCACCACGACGAACCGGATGCGGCCGTTGTCATAGCTGGCGCGCACATCCTCAACCACGGCCTGCGCGCGCACAATCGACTTGGGGCCGACACCGGTAAGCTCCGCCACCTCGCTGAACCGCGCCGGCACGGCCACCGCGCGCGTCGCGCCTTCGCCCGGTCGGTACACCGCCTGGCACATCACCGTGCCCTCCACCACCACCCGGTCGGTCTGCGGCTGCGCCGAGTCGATCGTCGCCTCGGCCTCCTCCATCAGCACCTCGATCGCCTCGCGCCCCGCGCCCGGCGTCGCCGTCTCCGTCGACACCTGCAGCTGCATCCGGCTTTCCCCGATCAGCTTTTCGACCTCTATGGTCTGCCGACCCAGCGTCAATTCCATAAAAAATCCCTCCTCACCCATTGCTTAAACCTATGCGCCTCCCAAAAAAGCTATGAGCGCTTGTTCACGCGCGCCGCAAGTGGTATAATCAACTGGTCAAGCCTACACATCATATGGAGGGATACGTTCATGCCATCCACCGTGCTATTCGCGCCCATGGCCTATACGCGCTACGAGGCCACCCAGACCCTGCCCGAGAAGTTCGACCGGCTGCTCAAGGCGTCCGGCCTAAAGGATCGTCTGAAAGGCAAGGCGGTCGCCATCAAGATGCACGTGGGCGAGGGCGTCGGCTATTCCACGATCGCGCCGGTCTTCGTGCGCAAGCTGGTAGACTTCGTCAAAAAGAGCGGCGGCGACTGCTTTGTCACCGACCACTACGTGGCCAAGCGCAACCCCGAAATGCGCGGCTACACCGACAGCGCGCTCGGCTGTCCGGTGCTGGACGACTGCGGCTATTTCGGCAAGTACTTCTACACCAGGGAAGTGGACTTCAAGACGCTCAAGCAGGTCGACGTGGCCGGGCTGATCCACGACGCCGACTTCCTGATCGACTTCTCCCACGTCAAGGGCCACGGCTCCTGCGGCTACGGCGGCGCGTGCAAGAACATCGCGATGGGCTGCGTGACCGACCGCACCCGCCATCAAATCCACGCGCTCGAGGGCGGCCTTCTGTGGGACGAGTCCAAGTGCACCCGCTGCGGCAAGTGCATCAAGTCCTGCAACCATGAGGCCAACCGCTTCACCGAGCCGGGCACGCAGGGTAGGTACGAGGTCAACTACCACCACTGCACGCTGTGCCAGCATTGCCTCAAGGTGTGCCCGACCGGCGCGATCACGCTGGACAGTCACGACTACGCCGATTTCCAGCAGGGCATGGCGCTGACCACGCGCACGGTTCTCGATACCTTCGGGCCGGGCAACAGCTACTTCATCAACGTGCTCACGCAAATCACCGCGCTGTGCGACTGCTGGGGCATGACCACGCCCTCGCTGGTGCCCGACATCGGCATCATGGCCTCGGACGACATCGTGGCGGTCGAGCGCGCGTCGCTGGACGCCATCAAGACCTGCGACCTGATCCCCGCCGGCGTGCCCGCCGGCCACAAGATGGAGGGCGAGGGCCACCTGTTCGAGCGGCTGCACGGCAAGAACCCCTACGTCCAGCTGGACAAGCTGCAAGAGCAGGGGTTGGGCACGCAGGCGTATGAATTGAAAGTGATTAAGTAAATGGACAAACCGGAGGCCGCCGCGGATTTGCGCGACGGCCTCCGGTTTTTCGTTCACTCGTCCAGCGGGCTATACCCCCGCCGCTTCTTCGTCTGCGCGCGCGGGGCGACCGGGCGCTCCATCAAGAAATACCGCGTCTCGTCGTACACATGGTCCTCGCCCGCGCTGTCGATGTCCTCGGGGCGCGCGCTGTCGTAAGCCAGCGCGGGCACGGTCTGGCGGAACGCGCGGCAACTTTCGAATACGTACAGCCCGGGCAGGCCCTCCCCGTCGAACTTGAGCCGCTCGTGCAGCTGCATCTTGCCGCTCAGGCGCGCGTTATCGCCGGGCAGGAAGAATACGCCCTCCCGCTCCATCTGCTCGGCCACGCTCTCGCCCCGGCTGGCGTCCCAGATCGACGGATCGGCCACGCCCGCCACATGTGTCTCGCCCGCCGCCGCCTCGACCTCGCGGATGCGCCGGGCGATCGCGCGCGGGGACAGCTTCAAGCCCTGATTATGCTCGCCGCCGTACCACTCGCGGTAGCGGTACACCCGCCCGTCGAAATCCACCGCCCACCAACCCACCGAGAACGGGCGCGAGTAGCCAAAGTCGAAGCTGCGGTAGCGCGGCCAATTCGCCGGCACCGTGAACGGCGCGATCACATGGGTGAAGCGCCGGTCCTCGCGGTGGGCTGCGTCGTCGGTGAACTCGGGGAACGCCTGCCCCTCGAACGCGTCCCAGCGCCCCAGCAGCAGCGCCTCACGCAGCGCGCGCGGCTTCTGCTCGAGCTCAAAGATGTAGTCGGCGGTCAGGTGTGGGTTGTCGGTGGCGCGCGCCGGGATATACTGGATCCGGCGCAGCTGCGAGCGCCCGAGCAGCTGCGAATGCACCTTGCGCAGGTGCATCACCCCCGGCTCGGCGGCGTCGACAAAGTACTTCTTGACCCAGGCATGGCCCGGCCCGCCGGGATTGGTGGTGCAGCGTACGACCGGGCGGATGTTCAGCCGCGCGGGCGCGCGCAGGCGGGTCTTCAAGTAGTCGTACATCTCCTTGGAGAAATGGGTCAGCTCGTCGATGAACAGCCAGTGTATCTCCGCGCCCTGGTACAGCAGCAGGTCCTTGGCGCTCTGGCAATGGCGAAAGCGCAGCACGCTGCCGTTCGCAAGCATCATGTCGTGGGTCGCGGCCCTGTACTTGAACAGCGCGCCCGGCAGCGCCCTGAGCGCCTCGGGGACCAGCGTATCGTCGAGCTCGCGCAGGCTGCGCCGGAACAGGTAAGCCTGGGTGCCCGGGTGCTCGAGACAGCGCAGCAGCGCCTCCATGACGACCGCGCGGCTCTTGCCGCCGCCGGCCGCGCCGCCGTAGAGCAGCTCGTCGGCGGTGGAGGCGTGGAAAAGCGCCTGGCGCTCGGTGGGCACGTAGTCGAGCTCAATCTCCACTACGATTCCCCCTCTTCGCCCGGGCGAGGCACCCGGCTGATGACGCGGATCACGCCGCCCGCGCCGGCTGAGTTTTTCTCACCCTCGTCGCGCCACCGCTCGGGCGCGCGCTCGCGCAGCCACGCCTTGATGGCGTCGAGGTCGGGCGGCAGCTGTTTGATTACGATCTCCCTTTTCTCCTTCATGCCGCCCTTGCCGTCGTCCTCGGTGGTGCTCTTCTCCTCGCGCTGCGTGATGCCGCCCACCGCCTTCTGGTAGAACGCCTCCTCGACCTGCCCGGTCAAGCGCCTGTCGGATGCCTTGCCCATTCGATCCCTCCTCGCGCCCATCCTAGCGAGGCGGGGCTGACACAAAGCGACCGGGGGGGGTGGACTGTTGTAACGGCCCTACGCCGTTTCGATCTTGCTGTCCGCCACCAGGTTCAGCTTCTCGGTGAACTCCTCGCGCATCTTGTACTTGAGGATCTTGCCCGCGGCGTTCATCGGGAAGGCGTCCACGAACTGGACGTACTTCGGGCACTTGTGCTTGGCCATGTGCTTGAGGCAATGCGCGCGGATTTCCTCCTGGGTCGCCGTTTCGCCGTCCTTGAGCACGACGCAGGCGCAGATTTCCTCGCCGTATTGCTTGTCGGGCACGCCGATCACCTGCACGTCCCGGACCTGCGGGTGCGCGTACAGGAATTCCTCGATCTCCTTGGGGTAGATGTTCTCGCCGCCGCGGATAATCATGTCCTTGATGCGGCCGGTGATCTTGTAGTTGCCTTCCCTGGTGCGCCGGGCCAGGTCGCCGGTGTGCAGCCAGCCGTCCTCGTCGATCGCGGCGGCGGTCGCCTCGGGCATCTTGTAGTAGCCCTTCATGATGTTGTAGCCGCGCGCCACGAGCTCGCCGTCCACCTCGTCGGGCAGCTCCTCGCCCGTTTCGGGATCGACGATCCTGCACTCGACGCCGAACATCGCGCCGCCCACGGTCGATACCCGTACCTCGATCGGGTCGCTGGTCTTGGACATCGTGCAGCCGGGCGAGGCCTCGGTCTGACCGTAGGTGATGCAGATCTCGTCCATGTGCATCTTGGTCAGTACGTCCTGCATGACCTTGATCGGGCAGGGGCTGCCCGCCATGATGCCGGTGCGCATATGGCTGAAGTCGGTCTTTGCGAAGTCCTCGTGCTCGAGCATCGCAATAAACATCGTGGGCACGCCGTGGCAGGCGGTGATCTTTTCCTTGTGGATGCACTCGAGCGAGGCGCGCGGCGAGAACACCGGCAACGGGCAGATCGTCGTGCCGTGGGTCATTGCGGCGGTCATACCCAGCACCATGCCGAAGCAATGGAACATCGGCACGTGGATCAGCAGCCGGTCGGCGGTCGACAGGTCCATGCAGTCGCCGATGGCCTTGCCGTTGTTGACCACATTGTGGTGGGTCAGCATGACGCCCTTGGGAAAGCCGGTCGTACCCGAGGTGTACTGCATGTTGCACACGTCGTGCGGCATAACGCGCGCGGCGCGGGAGAGCACTTCGCTCAGCGGCACCTGCTCGGAAAGCTCAATCGCCTCCTCCCAGGTGTACGCGCCGGGCAGCATGCTGTCGACGGTCACGATGTTCTTGAGCCGCGGCAGACGCTTGCTGTTCAGCTGACCGGGGGCGCTGTCTTTTAGCTCCGGGCATAGCTCGGCCATGATCTCGAGGTAGTGCGAGTCCTTGCAGCCCTCGATCATCACCAGCGTGTGGGTATCCGATTGGCGCAGCAGGTACTCGGCCTCGTGGATTTTGTAGGCGGTGTTGACCGTGACCAGCACCGCGCCGATCTTGACCGTCGCCCAGAAGGTGATGTACCACTCGGGCACGTTGGTGGCCCAGATCGCCACATGGTCGCCCCGGCCCACGCCCATCGCGATCAGCGCGCGCGCGAAGGTGTCCACATCGTCGCGGAACTGGGCGTAGGTGCGCGTGTAGTAGCGGCTCGTGTAGCGCAGCGCGACCTGATCGGGAAACTCCCGCACCATGCGGTCGAGCACCTCGCTGAACGTCAGCTCGATCAGCCGTTCCTTCTTCCACACGTACTTGCCGGCGTTGCGCTCGTCGTCCTCGAGCAGGCTCCGGTCTATGTAGCTGTGCATGTAGTTGGCATACTGCGGGAACACCACGCCCGGATCCTGCAAATCGCGCGCCCAGCGCTTGACCCACTCGAGCGACACGTAGCCGTCGTAGCCGATGGCGCTCACCGCGTCCAGCATCTCGTCGATCGGCAGGTCGCCGTCGCCCATCATCCGGTAGCACACGGCCCCGTCCTCGATCACCGAATCCTTGACGTGCATGTAGCGGATGCAGCCGCCCAGATTCCCCACCGTCTGTTCGGGCGACTCGCCGAAGAAGCGATACGGATGGTGCACATCCCAGAGCGCCGCCACCTGCGGCTCGGCCACCCGGTCGAGCAGGCGCCTAAGGCGCGCGGTGTCGGCGTACACGCCGTTGGTCTCCACCAGCAGCGTGACGCCCGTGCCGTCGGTCAGGCGCGCCAACCGCTTGAGGAAGGCCGCGATGGAATCGTCGTCCACCGGGCCTGTGACCTGCGGCTCGCGGTCGGCCAGGATGCGGATGTAGGGCGTGCCGAGCGTATCGGCCAGATGGATGTACGCGCGAATTTCGGCCTCGGTCTCGGCGCGCTTGTCCTCAAACTTGAGCGCGCAGCCGGTCGACAGGCAGGGAATCTCGAGGCGGAGCTTCTTGAGCTTCGCCATCGTCTTGTCGATCTGGCCGGGCGCGAACGGGGGCGCCTGGCAGGCGTCGAGCGCCCGGCCCAGCCCGCGCACCTCGATGCCGTCGAAGTGAAAGTCCTTCGCCATCGAGTAGATGTCCGTCCAGCTGAATTCCGGACAACCGAGCGTCGAAAATGCGATCTTCATGGGCGTCTCTCCTTGCGTCTTATCTTGGCCTCCCCGGCATCAGGGCAACAAAAAACCGCCCTTCATGCCTGAAAGACGGATGGTTTCGATCCGCGGTACCACTTTCCTTGCCGCGATATGCGCGGCCGCTCTGACGCAGCCAGGTTGCCCTGAGTGCGCGTCCCGGTAACGGAGGAAGCCGTTCCAGCCTACTTGGCGCCCCGCGGGCATCCGTTCAGCCGACCGCTCACGGGTCAGTAGGGTTTCGGTCCTTTGCCGCCTCGCAGCGAACGGCGGCTCTCTGTGAAAGGACGCCTGAAGCCCATGCTCCCGATCGTCGCGTTTATATGCGATTGTGTGAAATTATACCGGCACGCCGCGCGCAAATCAACGAAGATACGGTTAAATTCACCCGACTCACAGCCGGCGCGCCCGGGATGCTGTCCTCGCACGTCTGAAAGCCCGACCCCTGCGCAAACAGTTGAAGCTCCTTCTTCCCCGGCCCCCTTCTCCTACACGTCCACCGTCTGGAATTTCACGCCGCGCTCCTTGAAGAAGCGCCCGGCCTTTTGCGCCTCGGAAACGCGCTTGTAGACACAGATCGCGATCACATGCTATAATCCCCCCAGGCGGCCGCTGTTGATGTAGCACGCCAGGATGTCCACGATGCGCTTGTTCTTGCCGCCGCCGGCCACGATCACGTCGGCGTAGTCGATGTAGCCGCGGATGTAGCGCTCGTACATGGGCTTGACGGTGGTCATGTACTGCTGGGCGATGCCCTCGATGTGACGGCCGCGCTTGATGATGTCGCGCTTGACGCGCCGCAAAAGGCAGATGTCGGGGTCGACGCGGATGTAGATCTTGAAGTCGAGCTCGGCGCGCACCGCCTCGTCGTAGAAGCAGTGGATGCCTTCGAGGATGATGACGTCCTTGGGCTCGATCAGTTCGCCTGAATCGCAGCGCAGGTGCTGGGTGTAGTCGTAGGCCTTGCGGGTGATCGCACGGCCGGCCTTGAGCGAACGCAGGTCTTGGAGCAGCGAATCGTGCTCGAACGCGTCGGGCTCGTCGTAATTGATCCGCTCGCGCTGGTGGAACGGCAGTTCCAGGTGGTTTTTGTAGTAGCTGTCTTGCGCCAGCAAGATGCACTGCTGATCGATCGCGCGCGCCAGCGCGGCCGACAACGTGCTCTTGCCGCTGCCCGACGCGCCGCATATGCCGATGGTGAGCACAAACATCGCCCCTTTATGACCTATGTCGGTATCAGTATATCTGGCTTGGGAGGGTTTGTAAAGATGCGCTCCGAGGAGTTTTTGCTATTGTACCGCCAACTCGAGGAAGCCCTCGAAAATAAGTACGCCCGCTCGCTGCGAACCACCGGCAGCGTGGTCATGGAGTATTTGCACGACGACGACAGCCTGCCGTTTCGCGACCGGCTGAACCTGTGCCGGGAGATCCGCAACATCCTGACCCACAACGCCGCGGGCGACGACAGCGCGGTGGTCGAGCCGAGCGAGGCGATCGTAGGCGCGCTGCGCGAGATCGTCGAGGAGCTGAAAAAACCGCTGCGCGCGCTGACGTTTGCGACCGGAGTGGAAGGCGTGATGCGCGCGCGGATGGATTTCGCCGCGATCCGGCTGATGCGCGACATGCAGCAGCGGGGGTTCTCCCACATCCCGGTGTACGACGGGGGCGCATTCAGGGGCGTGTTCAGCGTTTCGACGGTGTTCTCCTACCTGGCCGCGCATCCGGGCAGCGCGATCGATGAAAACACCCGCCTGTCGGATTTCCGTGCGTTTCTGCCGATCGAGAAACACATGACCGAGCGGTTTCTGTTCATGCCGCCTGCGGCCACCTACATGGACGTCAAGCGCGCGTTCGAAGCCGACATCAAGAAGCGCAAGCGCGTCGCGGTGATCTTCATCACCGATACCGGCGACGAGTCGGGCGCGCTGCTCGGCCTCATCACACCATGGGACGCGCTGTCCAAGGTGCAGGGCCTGAGCACGCTGATCGAGGACATTTAACTTGACAACCCGTTCCCACTGCTGTAGAATGGCCAAAACGTAACACTGAGGAAGGGAGATTGCGCAGCAATGAAGGCAACGCTCTTCGTAAACGCCATGATGATGCCCACGAACATGCGTCGCACTTGCGGCGGCATGTTCGTTTTCGCACCTCGTGGCCTGCGCAACGTCCGCCTTTAGCCTGTTTATGGGGCAATGTCGGCAGATCGCAAGGTCTGCCGTTTTTTTGTATGAATCGGAGGGATGATCTTGGCTGAAACGGGCGAGCCCATGATTCGCATCGAGGGGCTGTCGAAGGTCTACGGCAGCGGCGCGGAAGCGGTGACGGCGCTCAGCGGCGTGAATCTGACGGTGAGGCGCGGCGACATCCACGGCATCATCGGCATGAGCGGCGCGGGCAAATCCACGCTGATCCGCTGCATCAACCGGCTGGACACGCCGACCGAGGGGCGTATCTTCATCGACGGGCAGAACGTGCTGGAGCTTTCCGGCCGTGAGCTCGGCGTCATGCGCAAACGGGTCAGCATGATTTTCCAGCAGTTCGGGCTGCTCATGCAGCGCAATGTCTCCCGCAATGTGCGCTATCCGCTCGAAATCGCGGGCGTGCCCCGCGCCGAGGCCAACAAGCGCGTGAAGGAGTTGCTCGAGATCGTGGGGCTGACGGGCAAGGCGCGCGCCTACCCGTCACAGCTGTCGGGCGGACAGAAGCAGCGGGTGGCAATCGCCCGCGCGCTGGCGCTGAACCCCGAGGTGCTGCTGTGCGACGAGGCCACCTCGGCGCTCGACCCGATGACCACCCAATCGATCCTCAAGCTGCTTCAGGACATCAACCAGCGCATGGGCATCACGATCGTGCTAATCACCCACGAGATGGCGGTCATCCGTCAAATTTGCAACATGGTCACGATCATCGACGGCGGCTCGATCGTCGAGGAAGGCGGCGTGGACCAGGTGTTCACCCACACCAAGAGCGCGGCCGGGCGGCGGCTGTTCGGGGTCATCCAGCAGGAGAACGAGGACGAAATCACCCAGGCCTTGCGCATCGTGTTCGACGGGCAGAGCCGCAACGCCCCGATGCTGTCCGACTTCGTGCTCAAGCACCAAATGCCGGTCAACATCCTGTCGGCGAACATGCACCGGATTGGCGGCAAGGCCTACGGGCAAATGCTGCTCGAGCTGCCCGAATCCTACTCAGACCGGGAAAAGCTGGTCAAGGGGTTGACCGAAATGGGTTTGACCGTCGAGGAGGTGCACGCCAAATGACGATGGACAACATCTGGGCGCTGGTCGCGCAGGGCGTCGCCGACACGCTGTACATGACGCTGCCCTCGGCCATCCTCGCCTACCTGGTCGGCCTGCCGCTGGGCGTACTGCTGGTCATCACCGGCAAGGGCCACATCAAGGAGTCCCCGACGCTCAACGCCGTGCTCGGCGCGATCGTCAACTTCCTGCGCTCGGTGCCGTTCTTGATCCTGCTGGTGATGCTGTTCCCGGTCACCCGCGTCGTGATGGGCACCGCGATCGGCACCCGATCGATCATCTTCCCGCTCACGGTCAGCGCCTTCCCGTTTGTGGCGCGCATGGTCGAGGGCGCGCTCAAGGAGGTGGACTCAGGCACGATCGAGGCCGCGCAGTCGATGGGCTCGTCGACGTTTGAGATCATCCGGAAGGTGCTGCTGCCCGAGGCCCTGCCCTCGCTGATTAACGGCGCGGCCATCTGCGTGACCACGATCCTGGCCTACACCGCCATGGCGGGCGCGGCCGGCGGCGACGGACTGGGCAAGATCGCCATCACCTACGGCCTCAATCGGCGCGAATACGGCGTGATGTACTTTGCCTCGATCGCCCTGGTCGTGCTGGTGCAGCTGTTTCAAATCGTGGGCGGCATCCTGACCCGCGTGAGCGACCACCGGCGGCGTTGATACCAAGCGGCATCGTCCGCTTCATATAGATTTTCTGTTGTATCGCAATAATTTGAGGAGGTATCCCCATGAAGAAGCTGTTGTCCGTTTTGTTGGCGCTCGGCCTGATCCTGTCGGTTTCCCCCGCGTTCGCCGCCGAGAAGATCGTCATCGGCGCGACCCCCTCGCCGCACCAGGAGATTCTGGAGCTGATTAAGCCCGACTTCGACGCGCTGGGCTACGATCTGGAAATCATCACCTTCACCGAGTACCCGCTGCCCAACCCGGCGCTGGCCACCGGCGAGCTGAATGCCAACTACTTCCAGCACATTCCCTATCTTAGCGCCTATAACGCCACGGTTCCCGAGTCCGAGCAGTTGGTCGCGGCGATCGGCGTGCACTATGAGCCTTACGGCATCTACGCCGGCCGCGTGAACTCGATCGAGGCGCTGAGCGACGGCGGCGTAATCGCGGTCACCAACGACCCCTCCAACGAGACCCGCGCGCTGCTGCTGCTCGAGTCGGCCGGGCTGATTGTACTGCCCAAGGGCACGACGCCCGACTCCTCGGTGACCGCGCTCGACATCGTCGAGAATCCGAAAAACCTGGACATCCGCGAGATGGACGCCAACCTGATCCCCTCGACGCTGAACGACGTGGACCTTGCGGTCATCAACGGCAACTTCGCGCTGGACGCGGGGCTCAGCCCGGCCACCGACGCCATCTACCTCGAAGCCGCCGACAGCGAAGCCGGCAAGGTCTACACCAACTACGTCGTGATTCGCCAGGCGGATCAAGATGCCCAGTGGGTCAAGGACCTCGAAAGCGTGCTGTGCTCGAAAAAGGTCGCCGACTTCGTGCTGACCAGCGACACCTATAAGGGCGGCGTGATCCCGGCGTTCGAGGTAAAGTAACGCGCACAGGTTGACATCAGGGGGCTGCGACGCCATGAAAAGCGCCGCAGCCCCCTTAACATTCTCCATTCCCTCCCCGGAGGGATGCCCGCAGGCGGGGTGTCGCCTTCCTTCCTCTATCTAACCGGGTTATACCGCGGCCCGCGCGCCTTGCGATACGCGAGAATTCGCTGCATCTCATTGTAGACGATCATATAGCCCTCGTCCACGCCCATGCCCGGCTTGGCCAGAATCTGAACGGGGTGGGTGGCCATGGCTACGTGTACGCAGACCTGCGCCGAGCGGTCGGTCTCGTTGCAGGTGCCGCCCTGGTACGCGCCCATGCCGTGCGCCTTGCAGTAGAGCACCGCCTTGATCGTATTGTCGATGCCGCCCAGATCCGGCGTCTTGATTTGCACCATGTGCCCGGCCTGGTTGTCGGTGAAGTACACCACGTCCTCGTAGGTGTTGCACCACTCGTCGGCGACCAGTTCGACGGCGATCTCGCGCGCGTCGATTTCCTTGCGCAACTCGCGCAGCGCGACCATCTGCGCTTCGCGGCTGCCCGCGTCCATCGGGCCCTCGATGCGCAGCTTGAACGGGTAGGCCGCCTCCGCAAGCTCGCTCAAGTAGTCGGCCATGCCCTTGTAGTTGTTGTTGCCGAGGATCAACCCGATCGTGCCGTACACGTCGATGTGCAGGACGGGCCTGTACTGCTCGTCCGTGCGCAACTGAATGATGCGGTCCCGCAGCCATTCGACGTACTTGATCAGCCTTTCGCCGTGCTCGCCCAGCTTGGTCGCCACGTGGTTGATAAGCGCGTGCGGCAGCACGTCCGCGTGCTTCATAATCATCTTGTCGGCATTGTCGTATCGGGCGTCGCCCGACTGGGTAAAGATCGGGATCAGGCGGCTGGAGACATTCGTGCCGTATTCCTCGGCCACCACCTCGCACATCAGCCGGTGCTGCGCGCGCGCGACCGCGTCCAGAATCGCCTGGCTGACGCCATAGCGAATCGCAGTGTGCAGCTTCTTGCCGTCCACCTCGATCTCGTCCAACTCCTGGCACAACTTCTTGAACGAGTCGGCCTCGCGGTCCACAAGCAGCGGCTTCACGTGGCTGTCGATCACCTTGATGAAATCGCCGGCCAGGAACAGCGGGTCGCGCCCGCCCGTGCCCGAATACTGCACCGCGGCGCAGTCGCCGTAGGCCACCTGGCCATCCTCAAGCAGCAGCATCACCGAGATCGACTCGCCGGCCTGTCGCACCGCGCTGAAGCCCTTGGTGACCGGCTCGCCGACATAGGCCGAACCATCGGCCCGCGCGCCCTTCTTGATCGCCTGCTGATCGTCGAAGAAGAACCCGGTGCGTCCGGGCGAGCAAATGACGTCGATGATCTTCATGATTCCTGACCTCCTTGTATTATAACCCCACGATCAACGGGGGTTCATCCTCACCATCCGTCCTCCGCTCTCTATCCGGGAGCGTCCGGGAGGGCCGCAGTCCTCCCGGAGCGTGCCCGCAGGCGTGTACGAAGGGCGTGACTGCGATTCCGACCAAGGAGGGCCGCAGCCGACCGACTCGGAATCGCTTCCCGTCCGGCAGTCCGCGAAGCGGGCGGACGGGAAGATTTCGAGGCCCCGCGCGCTAGCGCGGGCGTCCTACCAGGCGTCCCTTTGATATCGCGTAGATGTCGTCGATGACCATCTGGAACGACACGTCGCGCTTCTCGGCGCGGGCGCGCTGCTCGATCTGGTCGCGGTGCCAGGCCTTAAGCTCGGCGGTGAAGGGCAGCGCGGCGGTCTCGAGCAGCCGCACCGCGCCCTGATTGTCGCGCGCGGGCAGGATCTTGCCGGCGTTGAAGCGGCTGGGCGCAAACGGCACGTCGAGCACGCCGGCCTGGAACGCGCGCACCGTGCCCAGCGCGATGTCGCCGCCGCCGAGCTCAAAGCACTTATCGACGATCAGGCGGGTTTCCGTAAGGATGATCTCGACCTCGCGCCGTACCGCGTCCTCGGGCAGCGATTGATCGGCCAGCATCGAGATCACCTGCTTGGTGGCGCGCAGCCCCTGCGCGTTGGCCTCCATCGTGGGCACGCCCATCGCCTCGTGCGGGGTCTTGACGATGACCTTGGTCGCGTGTGACAGCGCGGCGGCGGCACTGCCCCAGGAAATCACGCCGAACGCCTTGGCCTCGTCCTGCGGGAAGCCGCCCATCCACTGGTGCAGCACGGTCGTGACCTCGACGTCTTCGTAGCCGTACTTTTTCAGGTATTCGTTGGCGACGATCTCGAGCGACCGGATCGCGGCCACGTCCTGGACCAGGTTGCCCAACTGCCCATAGCCCACGGTGATGTTCCTGACGCCCTGCTCGGCGGCGACCAGCGCCTCGATCACGGCCACGGCGTGCGACATGCAGGGCGGTACCAGCGTACCGGTCAGCGGGCCGAACGGCTCGCGGTTGATCGAGATACCCTGCTCCTCGTACAGCCCGACCAGCCGGTCGCAGTACATCCAGTCGGTCATCGTGCGCTCGAGCGACACGCTCTTGGCGTAGGGGATGTTGTAGGAGATGCCGCCGCCCTCGTAGCTGGTGAAGCCGCCCGCCAGCGTGATCTCGGCCAGCAGCCGCGCGTCGGGCGTGCCGTGGCGCACCTGCACCGGCACCGAGGTCGACTCGGTCACGCGCCGGCAGCCGGCCACGCCGTGGTTGACGCCCGGAAAGCCGTTCAGCATGGCCTTGCCCTGGCGCCGGCTCTCCTTGATCCCCACCTCGGCCTCCTCGTAGCGGTTGAGGCGGGTATAGGAGTCGATCGTGGTGGGCAGCAGGTCGGCCTCGCCCTTGTCTTCCAAGTAATTCAGCAGTTTGATGTGCTCCTCGATCAGCGGCACGCCGGCGCGCGGCTGGATCAGCGTCTCGCCCCGCGCGCGCGCGCGGCGCAGCTTGGCCGAGAACCGCTTGGCCTCGGGGATCGCCTGCTGATAGGCGAACGCTTCATCAAGATTCACGTCCTTGCCGGTCGGCCACTGACCCAGCACCGCCTCGCGAATGGCGGAAAACTCATCCATGGTCAGCTTTTTATTGCGAATCTCCATACACAAACTCCTTCATCATGATGCTCCGCGCCAGTTGCGGATGGTTCTGGCTCAATATCCCCATGGCGGATAGAATGTAGCGCCTGTCGATGAACACCCGGGCGTCCCGCGGCATCAGCGAGCACATGTGGTCCGGTGCCGCCATCGCGCGGCGCGCCATCTGCTCGACGCGCGGCGAGTGAGCGAGCGCACCGCCGGTCAGCAACAGCGCGCGTATTTCGGTCAGGTCCTTGCCGGTCTGCTGGTAGGCCACGCCCATCGGCGTGTAGACCTGCTCGATCGTGCCCGCATGGCGGCTCAGCCCCAGCTCGATGGCCAACGTAGCCAGCGCGAAGTCAACGTCCGACTCCTCGGGCTTTGCAGGCAGTACGCCCGGCTCCGCATGGATGCGGTCCAGCCAGCGCCGAACCGTCTCAGCGTCCCGCCCGGCGGCCTCGGTCAATGCCTCTATGCCCACCGCGTCGACGATGCCCTGCGCGCTGTAGCGCATGCCGATGTCGCCTTCCACCGTGCGCTTGGCGTAGGGCTCGGGCAGGCCGCGCAGCACCGTGTTCGGACGCGTGGGCAGGCCGGCGGTGATCGAGTAGATGTCGGTGGTCGCGCCGCCGAGGTCGACCGCCATCAGCTCACCCATGTCCTCCTTGAGCAGCGTCAGCGCCTCGAGCACCGCCGCGGGCGTGGGCATCAAGATGCCCGAGATCAGCTCCGCCGCCTGCGAAAGGCCCTTGGCCCGTATGATGCGCTTTAAAAACAGCTCGCGGATCACGGCCTGCGTCGGTTCTACATTGAGCCTGCCGAACTCGGCCATCACGTTGCCCGCGGCGATCACCTCGCGCCCCGCAAGCGCCTGTTCACAGGCGCGGCGCGCGGCGCGGTTGCCCGCGATGACCACCGGGCATCGGTAGTCCATCTGCGCGACCATGCGCGCGTTGTGCTCGACGCAGGCCCGGTTGCCCCCGTCTGTGCCACCGCACAGCAGCAGGATATCGGGCGCGAGCCGCGCAATCTCTTCCGTGTCGTCACAGGTCAGCTCGTAGGCGTAGGTCTTGACCACCTTCGCGCCCGCGCCCAGCGCCGCGCGCTTGGCGGCCTCGCTGGTCAGCGAGGGCACAAGCCCCGACGCGATCATCCTGAGGCCGCCCGCCGCCGACGAGCAGGCGTAGCGCTCGGAAAACTCGCGCGTCCCGATTTGGCGGGCCAGCTTCGTAAGCGCGTCCGCAAGCCCGATCGATACGTCGGTCGTCACCGTGGTGTAGCTGTCGGCCGTGCCGATCACACGCCCGGCATCCGGATCGACCGCCAGGACCTTGGTGTAGGTCGAGCCGAAATCGATCAGCAGGATCGGCTTCATGACCGCCCCAGCGCCTCAAGCGCCTCATAGTCGCGCTTCAGCGCCTCGATCGTCACCTCGGGTGCGGTTCCGGGCCCAAACACCCGGTCGAAGCCCATCGCCTTGAAGCGTTGCTCCACTTCCTCAAACGGCTGCTTGCCCACCACGATGTTGCCGCCCACGTACAGCAAAATGCCGTTAAGCCCCGCTTCGTCGCACTTCTCGCGCAGCCCCCGGCAATCAAGCTCGCCGTGACCGTACAGCGACGACACCACGATCGCCGTGGCCGCCGATTCCACCGCCGCCTCGATGAATTCCTCCTGCGACACCATCACGCCCAGGTTCACCACCTTGAACCCGGCCTGTGTAAACGCGAAGTTCAATATCTGGTTGCCCACCGCGTGCACGTCCGCGCCGATCACACCCAGCACCATGGTCCGCTCACCCATGTCCGCGTTCCCCTCCATATCCAATAATCCATGTTAATCCACGGTATGGTGTATATCATTATTTTAAATTGAATGACATCAATTGTCAAGTGCAACTTGGTCTCGCGTTTAACCTGCTCTTCGTTGACGCCGCGCCGTCCCGTTCATATAATGATGTTGACTGAGAACGGGAAGAGTAGGCGGAAATGGTCGCACGCACAGAAAAAGGGGTCGCCGGCTGAGAGCCCCGATGTGTTGCCTCCGCCGAACGTGCGCCCGGGAGTCATCGCGTAATGGCGACGGGCGCGCCCGATACAGCGCGAAAAAGCGGAGGGGATGCCCCTTCAGCAGAGTGGAACCACGCCAGCGCGTCTCTGTAGGTTGGAGGCGTGCTTTTTTATATCATACCAACGGAACCACCCCCGCATCCATCAGGCGGCGCTTTCCCGTCCTCGCCTCGCCTGAAAACCTTGACGTAGCGCCGCTACGCCCGCGGTTTCCAGGCGTAGCGAGGGCGAAAAATCCACTCGCCCGACGTACGCGTGGCGATTCCGATTGGTATATGAAGGGAGGGACTCGCTTGTTTAGCCAATGGAAGTCGGACATCGACGCCGTGATCAGCCGCGACCCGGCCGCGCGCAGCGCGCTCGAGGTGGTGCTGTGCTACCCGGGCTTCCGCGCGGTGCGAAGGCATAGGCGCGCGCACTGGCTATGGACACATGGCTTCAAGCTGTGGGCGCGCATGGTGTCCCAGCGCACGCGCAAACTAACCGGCATCGAAATTCATCCCGGAGCCGCGATTGGACGGGGCCTGTTCATCGATCATGGTATGGGCGTGGTGATCGGCGAGACCGCCGAGATCGGCGACGATGTGACGCTGTACCAGGACGTGACGCTGGGCGGCACCGGCAAGGATGTGGGCAAGCGCCACCCGACGCTGGGCAACAATGTGGTCGTGGGCTCGGGCGCGAAGGTGCTGGGCCCGTTCGCCGTAGGCGACGGCGTCAAGATCGGCGCCAGCGCCGTGGTGCTCAAGGCGGTGCCGCCGGGCGCGACCGTGGTCGGCAACCCCGGCCGGATCGTGAAAAAGGCCGGCGAGCGCGCTCCGATCGACCTCGATCAGGTCAATCTGCCCGACCCGGTCAAGGAGGTCATTCAAAAACTGCTCAGCCGCGTCGAGCGGCTCGAACACTGTCTCGCACAGGGCAATGTGAACTGCGACGCCTGCGACGAAAAAGCGATGCCCGACTGCCCCAGGATACGCAAGGAGGACATGCACATTGAAGATCTATAACACCATGACCCGCAAGAAGGAAACCTTCGAGCCGGTGCATCCGGGCGAAGCGCGCATCTATGCGTGCGGCCCCACGGTGTACAACTACTTCCACATCGGCAACGCCCGCCCGTTCATCATGTTCGACACGCTGCGCCGGTTCCTTAAACACAAGGGCTACAAGGTGACCTTCGTGCAGAACTTCACCGACATCGACGACAAGCTGATAAGCCGCGCGCGAGAAGAAGAGACCACCGTGCCGAAGCTGGCCGAACGCTACATCCGGGAGTACTTCACCGATGCGCAGGCGCTGGGCGTACTGCCCGCCGACGTGCACCCGCGCGCGACCGAGCACGTGGGCGAGATCATAGCGTTGATCGTTAAGCTCGAAAAGAGCGGCCACGCCTACGCGGTGGACGGCGACGTGTACTTTGATACCGAGTCCGACGAGGACTACGGCAAGCTGTCGGGTCAGAACATCGAGGATCGCGAGGCGGGCGCGCGCATCGAGGTGGATGGCGTCAAGAGAAACCCGATGGACTTCGCGCTGTGGAAGGCGCAAAAGCCGGGCGAGCCGGCCTGGAAGAGCCCCTGGGGCATGGGCCGTCCGGGCTGGCACATCGAGTGCTCGGCCATGTCGATGAAATACCTGGGCGAGACCTTCGACATCCACTGCGGCGGCGTCGACCTGGTCTTCCCCCACCACGAGAACGAGATCGCCCAGTCGGAATGCGCGACCGGCAAGACCTTCGCCAAGTATTGGATGCACAACGGCCACATCAACGTGGACAACCGCAAGATGTCCAAGTCCCTCGGCAACTTCTTCACCGTGCGCGACATCGCCAAGGAATACGACCTCGAGGCCGTGCGCATGTTCATGCTGTCGGCGCACTACCGCTCGCCGGTCAACTTCTCGCGCGAGATGATCGAGCAGGCCAAGGCCTCGCTCGATAGGCTGTACACCGCGCGCAACAACGCGCTGTTCTTGCTCGAGCACGCCGAGGACCGGCCCGCGAACGAGGCGGAGCAGGCGCTGATCGAGCGCGGCGCGCGCGCGCTTTCCGAGTTCGACGCGGCGATGGAGGACGACCTGAACACCGCCGACGCGCTGGGCGCGATCTTCGAGTACGCGCGCGAGATGAACACCGCGCTGACCGCGGAAGCCGCCCCGTCGAAGGCCGCGATCGAGGGCGCGGTCGCGCGGCTGCAAGCGATGACCGACGTGCTGGGCATCCTCTCAAAGGAACCGGATACTACGCCCGCCGAGATCGCCGCGCTGGTCGGAGCGCGCGTGGCCGCCAAGAAGGCCAAGAACTTCGCCGAAGCCGATCGGCTGCGGGAAGAGGCGCTCAAACTCGGCTACGCAATCGAAGACACCCCCAAGGGCCCGAAGGTGCGCCGGTTGTAACGCGGCGCAGTGAAATTTGCCCTTCGGGCGAGTGAAATGCCGCTTCGCGGCGTGAGATGCGCCGCGGCACATAAGAGGGATTCCCCCTCCTATGCGCCGCGGCGCATCTCACATGCCCGAAGGCATCTTTCACTTATGTATAACCACCGTCGTCCCATCGAGCACATGCTCGTGCATCCACCGGGCGTCGCTTACGGCCAGCCGGATGCAGCCGTGCGAGGCGCGCCGGCCGAGCGACGACACCGAACCGCTGGTGGGCCGCCCGCCCCGCTTCTTGAACAGCACCGAGTGGAACATGATGTTGCCGGTCGAATCGATGTGGATCGCGTATTGCGCCCAGACGCCGAAGTCCTTGAAATAGTGCCACTCCTCGCCCCGACGCACCGTCTCGTCGAAGGTGCCGGTGGGCGTGGGCGTACCGCGCCCGCCCGTCGAGCACTTGAACTTCTTGACCAGCTTGGTGTAATCCTCGGTCTTCTTGTCCCACTGATAGGCGTATACACGCTGCTCGGAAAGGTCCACCCGGATCTTGTAATCGCGCAGCGGCCGGTCGCTCTTGACGGCGCTGCCCGAGAACAGCATCGCCTGCGTGTTCTTGTCGGCGATGCCGGTCTGCGGCAGGTCGTTGAGCTGTTGGAAGTACATCAGCGCGTCCTTGGTGGTCGCGCCGAACGCGCCGTCCACGCCCTTGTAGACGTAGCCCAGCGTATTGAGCCGCGACTGCACACGCTTAACCGCGCCGCCCGTGTCGCCCTCGGCCAGCGTGTCGAAGGTGTCGCTGATCGCGCCCGAGTAGATGGCCTCGAGCAGCTTCCAATCCGCCTCGCCGTTCACCGCGTAGGGCAGCGTCTGCTGCGCGGAGGCCGTTTCTCCCTCCCCTTGCCCTTCAAGCCCTCCCGCGCCGTCCTCGGGCGGGAAGTAGGCGATCGCGGCCGGCTCGGGCGTGGCCATCTTCAGGTATTGCTCGTTTAAATAGGTCTTGACGTCGTTGATCGCGGTCACCGTGGCGTTGCCGTATTGGCCATCCACCTCGCCCTGCAGGAAGCCCAGGTTAATCAGCTCGTGCTGCAGGCGGGTCACGTCGTCGTTGCGCATGCCCTTGACGAGCGGAGTGGGTTCGGGCGTGGGTACCGGCGTCGGCACGGGCGTCGGCGAAGGTGTGGGCACGGGCGTCGGCGTCGGGATCGGCGTGGGCACCGGCGTGAACCGGGGCGCGTCCTCGCCCTCCGACTGCATCGCTTCGCCGGCCGGCGCGCCGACCGGCACGGCCGAATCCAGCCGGATTTCGTCGCTCGGCATGAACACGAACGCCAACAACGCAATGAAGAACACAAGGGGCGCTATCCGTCGCAATGGTTTCACCTCTCAAAACGCGTGGTCATGTCATTTTACCACATTTAGCCGGTATAGTCTGTTAAAAAAATCGGATGTTTCATAGGCGGCCCGCGCCGTCCTCCCTCCGGGGGATTCCCGGGCCGCAGCCTTCCATATTCTATCATAGATGCCGGCTCTGCCGGTTTCTATGGATTCCGGCAAAGGGCGAGCTCGCCCGCCCGACTCGGAACCAATGCCACCAGCCGGATTGCGCCCGGAAAACCCCGCAGGGTTTTCAGCAATCCGGCCCTGTTCCCTCTTCACGCGCAGGCGGCCGCAGCCGATTGCGCGTGATTGCTACAGCATCGGGATCAGGTCGGCCAGCCGCTCGAGCGTCAGATCCGGTTTGGTGGCCGACGCTGCCGCCATCTCTTTTGTCGTCTCGCCGCTGAGCACCAGCACCGACAGCATGCCATGCCGGATGCCGGTCTCGACGTCGGTGTACAGTCGGTCGCCGCACATGGCCAGTTGATGGTTTTTGAGGCCGGTGCGCCTAAGCGCGGCCTCCACGATGCCGGCGTGGGGCTTGCCCACGATCAGGTCGGCCTTTCGGCCGGCGGACGCCTCGATAAAGGCCATGATCGCGCCGATGTCGGGCGCGAAGCCTGACTCGGTGGGGCAGTTGAAGTCGGGGTGGGTGGCCACGTAGGGCAGCCCCGCGCGCACGAAGTCGCACACCTCGGTCATCTTTTTGTAGTCAAGCGTGGTGTCGTAGCCCACGATCACGTAGTCGGGCGACCCTTGGTCGATCTCGATGCCACCCTCGCGCAGCTCGGCGCGCAGGTACTCGTTGCCGAGCACGTAGGCGCGCTTGCCCGGATAGAGCGCCGCCGCCTTGCAAGCCGTGGCCTCGCCCGAAGTCAATATCTTTTCGCGCCCAACGTCCAGCCCCATGCGCTTCAGGCGCTCCACGTAGTACAGCGCGTTGTGCGATGAATTGTTGGTGAGAAATAAATAATCGCGCCCGCTTTTCTTCACCGCGTCGATGAATTCGAGCGAGCCGGGCAAGACCCTGTCGCCCAGGTAGAAGGTGCCGTCCATGTCAAGCAAAAAGCACTTAATGTCCTCAATCGCAGGCATACTTTGTTCTCCTTTGTTTATGCAAACTCGATGCTGCCGACATCCATCCACTGGATGCTGGCCAGCGAGATTGGCGCGTATCCGGCGGCCGCAAGCCGCGCGCGGCCGGGTTGAAACGCCTTTTCGATCACGATGCCGATGCCGGCCACCGCGGCGCCCGACCGCTCGATCAGCCGCGTCGCGCCCAGCGCCGCTTCGCCGTTGGCCAGAAAGTCGTCGATGAACAGCACGCGGTCGCCCTTCTCGATGAAGCGCGACTTGAGCGTCAATTGGTAGGTGGTGCCCTTGGTGTAGGAGTGCACCGGCGTCTGCCGGACCTCCTCGGACAGGATGGCCGAGGTCGATTTTTTCATGATAACCATGGGCACGGCAAGCTTCAGCGCGGCCATCACGGCGGGCGCGATGCCGCTCGATTCAATCGTGGCCACGCGCGTTACGCCCGCATCCGCGAACAGCTTCGCGAATTCCTCGCCGATCAGGTCCATCAGTTCGGGGTCCACCTGATGGTTCAGGAACGAGTCCACCAGCAGGATTTCGCGGCCGAGCGCCTTGCCGTCCGACAAGATCCGCTGTTTCAACAAATCCATGCAATCCACTTCCTTCGACGCTATTACACCTATTCAGCCTATTGTAGCGAAACGTCTGCCAAAGGTCAACCCTTGACAGCGTTGGCCACATCTGGTACGATATAAGGTGGATTTTTGGCGAGAGGTTTGGAACCATGTCAAATTACGACATCATCGTCGTCGGTGCCGGCCCTGCCGGCATTTTTACCGCGCTTGAGACCATGAAGCTGAACCCCGGCGCGCGGGTGCTGGTGGTGGACGAAGGGCTCAAGATCACGCGGCGCACCTGCCCGGCGCGCAAGCTCGGCCGCTGCGTAGGGTGCAAGCCGTGCAACATCATGAGCGGCTGGGCGGGCGCGGGCGCGTTCTCCGACGGCAAGCTGTCGCTCAGCGAGGAAGTCGGCGGCAACCTGACCGACTACCTGCCGGTGGGCGAGGTGCGCGCCCTGATCGCATACGCCGACTCGATCTACCTCGACCACGGCGCGCAGCAGGTGGTGTACGGGCTGGGCGACCCAAAGGTCGATGAGATCAAGTACGAGTGCAGCAAGCATAACATCAAGCTGATCCCCTGCCCCGTGCGCCACATGGGCACGGAGCTGGGCTTCAACGTGCTGACCAACATGTACAACACGCTCGAAAAATACGAGGGCTTCACCTTCCTCGAAAAGACGGCGGCGCAAGCGTTGATCGTCGAGGACGGCCGGATCGCGGGCGTCAAGCTCCGGGACGACCAGCACGCGTTCGAGGCGCGCGCGCCCTATGTGGTGGCCGGCCCTGGCCGCGGCGGCGCGCAGTGGCTGAACGGCATCGCACGCGAGCATGGGATCACGACGGCGAATAATGAAGTGGACATCGGCGTGCGCGTCGAGGTGCCGAATTCGATCATCGACCACCTGACGCGCCATCTGTACGAGGCCAAGATGATCTACTACGCCGACACCTTCGAGAACAAGGTGCGCACGTTCTGCATGAACCCCGGCGGGCTGGTCAGCGAAGAGCATTATGAGGGCGGGCTGGCCGTGGTCAACGGCCATAGCTACGCCGACCAGAGCCTGCGCACGGCCAATACGAACTTCGCGCTGCTGGTGTCGACCCGGTTTACGGAGCCGTTCAACCAGCCGATCGAGTACGGGCGGTACATCGCGCAGCTGGGCAACACGCTGACCGGCGGCGGGATCATGGTGCAGCGGCTGGGCGACCTGCTCAAGGGCCGCAGGACCGATTGGTCGCGCCTGAAAAAATCGACGACCGAGCCCACGCTGACCACGGCGGTGCCGGGCGATTTGTCGTTTGTGCTGCCGCACCGGCACCTGACGAGCATCATCGAGACGCTGCGCGCGCTCGACAACGTCGCGCCGGGCATGTACTCGCAGAACACGCTGCTGTATGGCGTGGAGGCCAAGTTCTATTCGTCGAAGCTCATGGTCGCGCCCAACATGGAGACCTCGATTCAGGGCTTCTACGCGATCGGCGACGGCGCGGGCATCACGCGGGGGCTTATGCAGGCCTCGGTCAGCGGCGTGATCGTCGCAAGGGACATCGCGCAGAAGGCAAAATAAAGGGATGACGATGCTTGATTCCTCCACCGACACATGGTACAATACCTCGCACGGGGGATGATCGCATGGACGAATCCAAGGTTCTGCAAGCCATCGAGCAGCTGGGAACGATGTTGCGCTCGGAGTTGCGCTCGGAGATCGGCGCGCTGGAAGCAAAGGTGAACGCTCGCTTCGATGCCATAGACGCAAGGATCGGCAAGCTGGAATCGCGCCTCGACAAGTTGGAATCGCGCTTCGACGTGCTCGAATCGCGCTTCGATGTACTTGAAGCGCGATTTGACAAGCTCGAGTCGCGCTTCGACGTGCTTGAAACGCGATTTGACAAGCTCGAGTCGCGCTTCGACGTGCTTGAAACGCGATTTGACAAGCTGGAATCGCGCTTTGACGTGCTTGAAGCGAAGGTCGAGACCATGGACTTGAGGCTGGTCAAGTTCGAAGACAAGGTCTACGGCTTCAACAGCCAGATCGACAAGTACGCCGTCGCCTTTAGGCAACAAATCGATGCGCTTGAGCAGCAAGCAGCCTGCAACGCCAAGGCAATCGCATTGAATACCAAGGTGATCCAACAGCTAACGTACGATGCCTTTGTGCATCGCAGTATCGCCCAATAACCCATCAAAAAAGCCGGCCGCTTCACAGCGCCCGGCTTTTTCATGCCTGTCGGTTCCGGGGGCAGCCAAACATCGGCAATCCCCTTCCTACAGAATCCCCCAACACCCGCGCATCGCCCGTTCGATCCGCACATACCGCTCGTACTTCTTTTGGTACGCTTCGGCCTTCGCGGGGTCGGGCCGGTAGATCTTCCCCACCCGCACCATGGCCCCTGCGGCGGCCTGAAGGTCGGGATAAGCCCCGGCGGCGACCGCCGCGGCCATCGCCGCGCCCAGGCAGCCGAGCTCCTTGGCCTGGATGGTCTCGATGGGCAGCCCCAGTATATCGGAGAACATCTGCACCCACATGGGGCTGTTGACCACGCCGCCCGCCATGCGCGCGGCGCGGGTCTGCCTGCGGTGCGTCATCAGACGGTCGACATGCAGCTTGTGGCCAAACGCGATGCCCTCGTACACCGCGCGCATCAGGTGGGCGCGCGTGTGGCGGCTGTCGATGCCGATGAACGAGGCGCGGGCGCGCGCGTCGTCGGCCCCGCCGAACAGGTAGGGCAGGAAGACCGGACAGTCCTCGCGCGCCGGGATCGACTGCACGAGCGCGCCTGCGACCTCATAGACCGGCGCGCCTTCGGCCGCCGCCAGTTCCTTCAGGAATTCGCCGACGAACCACTCCTGGTTGGACGCGGAGGTGGGCGAGCACTCCTCGATCAGGTAGTAGCCGGGCAGGCAGTAGAGCGAGTTCATCTTGACCGAGCGGTCGAGCACGGGATCCTTTGCGATGTACTCGTTGATCGACCAGGTGCCCGCGATCACGGCCAGATAATCCTCGCCCACGACCCCCATCGAAATCGCGCAGGCGTCGATGTCGAACAGCCCGCCCGCGACCGGCGTGCCGGCTTTAAGCCCGGTCAGCGCGGCGCACTCGGCGCTCACCGTCCCGCACACCTCGCTCGAATAGCGAACCGGCGGCAGCTTGCCCGCGAGCTCGGACAGCCCCCACAGCGCGAGCAGCTCCTCGTCGTAGCCGCGCGTATTGAGGTTGAGCAGGCTCGAGCCCGACGCGTCGGTCACCTCGGCGAAGGCCTCGCCGGTCATCCGGTAGCGGATGTAGTCCTTGACGCCGAACACCCACCGCGTGCGCCCCAGCGCGTCCGGTTCGTTGTCCTTGAGCCAGCGAAGCAGCGCCACCGGCTGGCTGGCCAGTACGCTTTGGCGCGTCTTTTCAAACGCGCGGTCGGCCGTGCCGTCCGCGTTCCACCGCTCGATGTAGGCCGCCGCGCGGCTGTCGGTGGACACGATGCCGCCCCGCACCGGGCGCTCGTCCGCGCCCCACAGGTACAGCCCCTTGCCGTGCCCCGAGAACGACACGCCGGCGATATCCGACGGATCGACGCCGGCATCCTCGAGCGCGCGGCGGATCACGTCGCAATTGACGCGCCACAGCGCCTCCATGTCGCGCTCGGTCTGGCCCGGCCCGGGCGTCAGCAAGGGCGTCTTGCCGCTGGCCGAGGCAATCTCGTTGCCCGTGAGGTCAAACAGCACCGCCTTCGAACTGGTGCCGCCGTGGTCGACGCCCATCACGTACTTCATCGGCTTGCCCTCCCTACTGAATTTCTTCGATATTATACGGCGTGGTCTGGTAGACAAAGTAGTTGAGCCAGTTGGAGAACATCAGGTTGGCGTGCCCGCGCCAACCCACGCGAGGCTCACGCCGGTCGTCGTCGTTCGGGAAGTAATTGACCGGCACCTCGATCGGCAGACCCGCGGCCTTGTCGCGCAGGTACTCGCGCTTCAGCGTGTCGGCGTCGTACTCCGAATGGCCGGTGATGAAGATGCGCCGGCCCTTGTCGGTCGCCATGGCGTAGATGCCGGCCTCGGACGACGAGGAGAGGATCTTGAGCTCGGGCACGCGCTCAACCTCCTTGCGCCAGATCGTGGTGTGGCGCGAGTGGGGCGCGAGGAACACGTCGTCAAAGCCCCTCAGCAGCATCGAGGTTCTGCGCTCGACGAAGTGGGGGTACACGCCGAACAGCTTCTGCTCAAGCGGATGCTTGGGGACGCCGTAGTGGTGGTACAGCGCCGCCTGCGCGCCCCAGCAGATGTGCACGGTCGAGTGCACATGGGTCGTGCTCCAATCCATGATCCGGGCGAGTTCCGGCCAGTAGTCCACCTCCTCGAACGGCAGCTGCTCGACCGGCGCGCCGGTGATTACCAACCCGTCGAACTTGAGGTCTCTGACCTCGTCGAACGTATGGTAGAACGCCAGCAAATGCGCCTCGGGCGTGTTTTTCGGCTGGTGGGAGCGCGTGTGCAGCAGCGTCAGTTCCACCTGCAGCGGCGTGTTGCCCAGCAGCCGCACGAACTGGGTCTCGGTCGAAACCTTCGTGGGCATCAGGTTGAGCAGCGCGATCTTGAGCGGGCGGATGTCCTGCGTACGCGCGCGCGTCTCGGTCATCACGAAGATGTTCTCGTCCTGCATCGTCTCGATCGCGGGCAGGTTGTTGGGCACCTTGATCGGCATCGGGATATCCCCCTTATTTCGCACTTGGTCAGGGTAGTCGCTCACGCAAAACCCCGGGAAGTTTGGAGGGCCAGGGCCCTCCGTGTTCAATCGTACCGGCGGCGTGTACGCCGGGGCGGGCGGCATTTCGTCCAGGAAATGCGCACCCGATCCCGGCACCGGGCGAAGGTCGCCCCCCGCCGGAAAATTCCGCGGAATTTTCAGGTGCCGTCCCCCGTGGCCCCCTCACGCGAATCCGCCCGCAGGCGGATTCGCGTGACCTAGCGCCTGGTCGATGTCGGCCCAGATGTCCTCTACGTGCTCGATCCCGATCGACATGCGCACCATGTCGGGCGCAATGCCGGCGGCCGTAAGCTGCGCGTCGGCCAACTGGCGGTGGGTGGTGCTGGCCGGGTGCAGCACCGAGGTGCGGCAGTCGGCCACATGCACCACAATCGCGGCCAGCTTGAGCGCGTCCATGAACCTGACCGCCGCCTCGCGCCCGCCCGCGACCGCGAACGAGATCACGCCCGACGCGCCGCCGTTCAGGTATCGCTTCGCGAGCGCGTACTCGCTCGATCCCTCGAGCAGCGGGTAGTTGACCCAGGCTACGCGCGGATCAGCCTGAAGCCGCCGGGCGATCGCAAGCGCGTTCTGGCTGTGGCGCTCGACGCGCAGCGCCAGCGTTTCGAGCCCGTGGTTGAGCAGGAACGCGGCCAGCGGCTGCGGCGTCACGCCGAAATCGCGCATCAGTTGCACCCGCGCCTTGGTCACATAGGCCACGGCGCCAAAGTCGCGCGCGTAGGCCACCCCGTGGTAGGACGGGTCGGGCTCGGTCATCTCGGGGAATTTGCCGTTCGCCCAATCGAATCGGCCGCCGTCGATCACGACGCCGCCCACCACGCTGGCGTGGCCGTCCATGTACTTCGAGGTGGAGTGGATCACGACGTCGGCCCCGTGCTCGATCGGCCGGCACAGCACCGGCGTGGCGAATGTGTTGTCCACAAGCAGCGGCACGCCGTGCCGGTGCGCAAGCTCGGCATAGCGCTCGATGTCGAGCACCTTGAGCGCCGGGTTGGCGATGGTCTCGCCAAACACGCAGCGGGTACGCGCGTCAAACAGCGCGCAGGTTTGCTCCGGGGTCATGTCGGGCGCCAAGAAGCGCGCCTCGATGCCCAGCCGGCGCAAAGTGACCGCGAACAGGTTGATCGTGCCGCCGTAGATTTCCGAGGCGCTCACGAAGTTGTCGCCGGCGCTCGCGATGTTGAGGATCGCCAGCAGCATCGCGGCCTGGCCGGACGAGGTGCAGAGCGCGCCCACGCCTCCCTCGAGCGCGGCGATCTTCCGCTCCACACAGTCGACGGTGGGGTTTGAGATGCGCGAGTACATGTGGCCGGACACTTTCAAGTCGAACAGGTCGGCCAGATGTGCGGACGAATCATACCGGTAGGTGGTGGACTGGTAGATCGGCAGCACGCGCGGCTGACCGTTCTCGGGTTTGTATCCTTCCTGGATCAGCTGGGTTTCGATGCGATAGCCCATGATTTTCCCTCCGCTTGCGTAGTTTGCAGCATAGAAAAAGCAGCCGCTTTAGAAGCGCGGCTGCCTTAAAGCCATACCGGAGCGCAATGGGTCAAGCCCACCGCGTTCCCGCTTTGAAGGCAGGACCGCGCCGACGCATGCCCATCCGCATCATGTTGACTCGCATGCCGAACCCCTCCTTCAAAGCGTTTTCGTGAGTATAGCGCATGCCTCCCTTTTTGTCAAGCGCATTTTGCGTCCTATTGCCGCGCGAATCTTTGTGCTCTTTTTCCTCAATGCGCCGTTGCATATTGAACATTATGTGGTATAATTAATTATATACTCTAA